>DATMML010000091.1 GCA_035570235.1 Vicinamibacteria bacterium
TGGAGCCGGCGCTCGGGATTGAACCGAGGACCTGCTGATTACGAATCAGCTGCTCTACCGCTGAGCTACGCCGGCAGGGTGGGGCCGAATCTCTAGAGGCCCTGAGCAAGGAATCCTAGCAGAAGGCCAGTGCGAACGACAGCCCGGGGGGCAGGTCTGACCCCAGCAGGCCGGCATCGACAACTGACGAAAAAGCTTGTTTCCAATGATAGTTACTGTAATAATGTTAAAGTTTCTTCGAAAGGGGGAGTCGTGACACGAACCCTGGTGTTGTCTGTGACAGGGGCCCTAGCCGCGGGCCTACTGGCGGGGGCCTGCCAAACCACCTTCACTGAGGACCTGCCGACTCGGGCGTCCATTACCGTGCCGCCAGCACCTCTTCCCGTCATCGTTAGCCCGGCTCCCACGCCTGGACCGAAGCCCACCGCCGCCCCGGCCCCCGCTCCGGCTCCGGCTCCCACTCCTGCCCCCGCTCCCACTCCTGCCCCGGTGTCCGGGAGCTGCCAGCTCCCCCGCAGTCCCGGCACCAACAGCTGCGTCCAAACGAGCGCATCGTTCATGAGCGATGTCCAGAGCGCCATTGACCAACTCGTCAAGCAGCAGCCAGATATCTTCGACCTGAACGATAAGAAGTGTGACAACTGTTTCCGCGTTCGCTCCGCGGACCGCTTCGGCCAGGGAATGGTCTCGATCCTTGGACAGCGCGGTCTCTGCTCGATCTATGACGGAGCCGAACTTGGGGTCAAGAACACGAACACTTTCAACGACCAGTATGCGGTCGTCAGTTCCGCAGGCTACCTCCGGCGGGGTGACGGGACCTACGTTTCGACGTGTAGGCCGTCATGGTTTTGAGGGGTGCCCAGCAGCGCTTCGTGCATAGTCCCCGCAGGGCCTAAACGTCTCAGCCGGGGGGACTTGCCTGGCCTTTACTTCACTAGGGCCTTCTGTTAGAGTCCCGGCCGCTGGGAGGTTCCTGAGGAAGTCGTCGCCTTGAACCCAGCGGGAGACCCTATTGGCCACCGGCCCCCTCGGCAGCAGTTTCCTGGCCGCTCATTCCGTCATTCTTAGCTTTCTGTTCATGGTCGTAGGCCTCTTGGCCTTCACCCTCGTCCTCTGGTGGGCGATCCGCCCCTCGCGTTTCAGCGAAGAGAAGCTGACGACCTACGAGTGCGGCGAGAACCCCAGTGGCCCCGCCTGGATCCAGTTCAACATCCGCTTTTACGTCTTCGCCCTGATCTTCATCATCTTCGACGTGGAGGCCGTCTTCCTGCTTCCCTGGGCGGTTGTGTTCCGGGAGCTGGGGCTGCTAGCGTATGTGGAGGGCCTTGTTTTCATAGGTATCCTGGTGGTCGCCCTTGCCTACGTCTGGCGCAAAGGCGATCTCGAGTGGGTGCGGGCGGAAGACAGGAGCTGAAGCGGCTATGCCCGAGGTCACAGGGCTGATCCAGAACCGGTTCGCCGATAGCGTGGTCACGACCACGGTCGACAACCTGATCAACTGGGCCCGTAAGTCAAGCCTTTGGCCTATGACCTTCGGTCTTGCCTGCTGCGCGATCGAGATGATGGCCACGGGGGGGACGCGCTACGATTGGGACCGCTTCGGTCTCATCCCCCGCGGAACGCCACGGCAAAGCGACCTCATGATCGTGGCCGGCACCGTCACCCTTAAGATGGCCACGCGAGTGAAACGGCTCTACGAGCAGATGGCGGAGCCAAAGTATGTCATCTCCATGGGCTCCTGCGCCAACAATGGCGGCCCCTACTGGCGGCATGGTTATCACGTCCTCAAGGGCGTGGACGAGGTGGTGCCGGTGGATGTCTACGTGCCCGGCTGCCCGCCCCGGCCCGAGGCCCTGCTGTACGGCATCATGAAGCTTCAAGAGAAGATCCAGGAGGACCGCGTGCTGCGCCGCAAGGGGGAGACTCTGGGCAGCCTGGCCGGCGCCTCTCTGGCCCCCGAGGCCGTCAAGTAGCCCGATGGACACCAAAGCCGTCCACGAGCGGCTCACCCAGAAGTTCGGCGAGAAGATCACGGGGGCCAACCTCGAGGTCGCGAGTCCTTTCGCCGTGGTAGCGGTGGAAGCCATCGAGGAAGTCGCGGCTTTTTGCAAGGCGGATCCCGACCTGGCCTTCGACAATCTGATGTGCCTGGCCGGGGTTGACTTTCCAAAGGAGACGCCGGCGCGGATGGAGGTCGTCTACCACCTGCTCTCCTATCCCCACGGCCATACCTTCTCGCTCAAGGTCCACGTCCCCCGCGAGAGCCCCGCTCTCCCCACCGTGGAGAACGTGTGGGGCGTGGCGAACTGGCACGAGCGCGAGGCTTACGACCTTCTGGGGATCGTCTTCACCGGACACAGCGACCTGAGGCGCATCCTCTTGCCGGACGACTGGGTGGGCCACCCTCTGCGCAAGGACTGGACCGACCCCGACTTCTACAATGGAATGCACGTGAAGCCGACCCCGCAGATGGCGGACCGGGCGATGGGAGGGGAGAAGATAGGCGTGGGGCCCTTCGACTTCACGCCCCCGAACGCCCACGTCGCAGAGTGAGCATGGCCAGCGAACACAGAGCCGCCGATTACGCCTGGGACGTCGGAGAGATCGACACCGACGAGATGGTACTCAACATGGGGCCCCAGCACCCGGCTACCCATGGCGTACTCCGCATCGAGCTCCGCACCGACGGTGAGGTCGTCAAGGCGGCACGCCCCCACATCGGATATCTGCATCGCTGCTTCGAGAAGCACGCGGAAAGCGTCGACTACCCCGGGGTCATTCCCTACACCGACCGCATGGACTACGTGGCTTCCATGGGTAACTCGCTGGGCTATGCCTTGGCCGTCGAGAAACTGATGGGGATCGAGGTCAGCCCCTACGTCCAGATCATCCGCGTGATCGTGGCCGAGCTGCAGCGCATCGCCTCGCACTGCGTGGCCGTGGGCACCTACGGTATGGACATCGGGGCGTTCACCCCCTTTCTACACCTGCTGCGGGACCGCGAGAAGATCCTGGACCTCTTCGAGTGGACCTGCGGGGCGCGACTTCTCTACAACTACAACTGGGTGGGAGGCGTGAGCCACGACCTACCGGAGGGCTTCGCGCGCGCGTGCCGCGACTTCCTCCGGGAGTTCGACGCCATCACCTTCCCGGAACTGATGGAGCTTCTGATCGGCAACAAGATCTTTGTCAAGCGCACGGCGAGCATCGGCGTCTGCCCGGTGCCCCTGGCCGTTTCCTTCGACCTGACCGGTCCCAATCTACGCGGCAGCGGGGTCCCCCGCGACCTGCGCAAGGACGCGCCCTACTGCGGCTACCAGAACTATGACTTCGCGGTCTGCGTCGGAAAGGGGGACTACGGCCCCATCGGTTCCTGCTTCGACCGGAACCTCGTCCGCGCCCGGGAGATGGCCGAGAGCTCCAAGATACTCCACCAGGCGGTGGAAGCCCTCGAGAAGACGGAGAAGACCGACGTCCACGAGAAGGTGCCGAAGCGCGTGAAGCCCGCGGCGGGGGAGATCTACTTCCGGACGGAGGCTCCCCGCGGACAGCTCGGCTACTACATCGTCGCCGACGGAACGGGCGTGAACCCCTATCGCGTGAAGGTGAAGAGTCCCTGCTTCACGGCCATGAGCGTCTTCCACATCCTGGCCCGGGGGATGATGATCGCGGACATCATCGCTCTCATCGGGTCGCTGGACATCGTCCTCGGAGAAATCGACCGCTGATGGAGTTCACCTACGGCCTCCTCACAGGCTTGATCCCGGGACTGGCGGCGGCCCCTTCCTGGGTCTTGGTGGCCCTGGGCGGGCTCATCCCCGCCTTCATCACCTTCAACTTCGTGGGGTTGGGTCCGATCATCTACGTCTACGCCGAGCGCAAGTTTTCCGCCTTCATGCAGGACCGCCTGGGGCCCATGCGGGTGGGGCCCTATGGCTTGCTCCAGACCATCGCCGACGCCATCAAGCTGCTTTTCAAGGAAGCGATCTTCCCGGCCGGGGTGGACAAGCTCTTGTTCTTGGTCGCCCCCATCATCGTGGTCGCGGGTTCCTTTCTCCCCTTCGTGGTCATCCCCTGGGGGGCGCGGCTTCAGGCCGTGGACCTGAACGTCGGCGTCTTCTACGTGAGCGCGGTCTCCAGCCTGGCCACCGTGGGGCTCATCATGGCCGGTTGGGCCTCCGACAATAAGTACGCTCTCTTCGGAGCGATGCGCTCGGCGGCCCAGATCGTTTCCTACGAGATCCCCTCCGTCATGGCCCTCCTCACGGTGGTGATGATGGCGGGGAGTCTCTCTCTCCAGGACATCGTGCGCGGCCAGGCGGGGGGCCTCCAAAACTGGTATTTGTTCCGATACTTCCCCCTGATGCCAATCGCCTTCTTGACCTTCTTCACGGCCGGGCTCGCGGAATGCAACCGGACGCCATTTGACATCCCGGAAGCGGAGAGCGAGCTCGTGGCCGGCTTCCATACCGAATACAGCGGCTTCTTCTTCGCCATGTTCTTCCTCGCTGAGTACACCGAGATGTTCGTCATCTCTTCGGTGGCCTCCGTACTCTTCCTGGGAGGCTTCCAGGCCCCGCTGCCGATCTTTCAGGCCATCGGCCCCCTCGGACTAGGCTGGTTCTGGCTCATTTTCAAGGCTTGGATCCTGATCTTCGTGATGATGTGGCTGCGATGGACCCTGCCTCGGCTCCGCGTGGATCAGCTCATGCACGTGGCCTGGAAGGTACTGCTCCCCATCTCGTTCGTGCTGGTGGTCGTGGTGGGGGGGCTGGTTTTGCGGTTTCCCAACGGCTTCGTCTGGGACCGCTGGTTCGGCTGGCCCATCACGCTAGTCCTCATCGGATTCCTGGGCGTCGGTATGATCCGCGCGATCAGCTGGAGCCGGCGACGTACGGAGGAGCTGCTGGCATGAAGCGTTGGTGCACGGACCTCTGGGAGGGCTTCTGGACAGTCCTCATCGGCATGAAGGTCACCTGGCGTCACCTCTTCACGCGGAGCGTGACCCTGCAGTACCCGGACGTGAAATGGCAGCTTCCGCCCCGCACGCGGATGCGCCTGTTCATGAAGTACGAGGACTGCATCGGCTGCGGGCAATGCGTGCGCGCCTGCCCCGTGAGCTGCATCTACCTGAAAGCGGAGAAGCGGCCCACGACCGAGCCCGCCATTTTCGCGGCGAACGGCCAGCCCATCAAGCTCGACGTGCACGTGTTCGACATCGACATGTCCCTTTGCTGCTACTGCAACCTGTGCACGTACCCTTGCCCGACCGATTGCATCTACATGACGCCGGAATATGAGTTCGCCACCACCGACCTAACCCATCACCTTTATCACTTCGCAAAGAACGACGCCAAGTTCTTGACCGTGAACCCCAAGGCCGCCGCCGCGCCCCCCAAGCCGGCGCCGCCCGCCCCCCCCGCCGCGCCCGCCCCGGGGGCGCCGCCCACCCCTCCGCCGGCGAGCCCGGCCGGAGCCTAAGATGGCGACCATTTTGGGGACCTCCTCGCCGGCGAGCAGCACCGCCGCGCTCGCCGGCCCGAAGGAGCGAAGGGGGTGAGGGGATGACGGCCGAAGCCGCCGTCTTCTGGCTTTTTGCGCTGATCACGGTGGGGTCGGCGGGGGTGGTGGTCTTAGCCCGCAGCCTCATCTATAGCGCCTTCGCTCTCCTCTTCACGTTCTTCGGGGTGGCCGGCCTCTACGTGATGCTGGGAGCGGACTTCTTGGCCGCCACCCAGCTTTTGATCTACGTGGGCGGGATCCTGGTTCTGCTGCTCTTCGGGGTGATGCTCACCCACAAGCTCTACGACCTCGACCTCAAGAGCGAGGTCACCCAGTTCGTGCCGGGGTTGATCGTGGCCGTGGGCCTCTTCATCGTCCTGACCGTTACCGCGGTGGGGACGCAATGGGCGGCCGGGCCCCCCCGCCTCCCCGCCTTCACCACCAGGGCTATCGGGGAGATGTTTATGGGCTCTTTCCTGCTCCCCTTCGAGGCGGCCTCCGTGCTCCTGTTGGTCGCCCTCATCGGGGCGGCCATGATCGTCCGGCGCAAGAGAGAGGCCTGAGTGTCCCCGAGGACCCGATGATCACCCTCCAACACTACCTGGTCGTTTCCGCCGCTCTTTTCTCCCTGGGCGTGCTCGGCGTCCTCACCCGCCGGAACGCGGTGAACGTGCTCATGGGGGTGGAGCTGATCCTGAACTCGGCCAACGTCAACCTGGTGGCTTTCTCCCGCTACGCGGCCGGCAACCTCAATGGCCAGCTCTTCGCGGTCTTCGTGATCGTGATCGCGGCGGCAGAGGTGGCAGTGGCCCTGGCCATCGTGCTCACCCTCTATCGGCTGCGCCACAGCCCGAACCTGGACGAAGCCGATATCCTGCGGGGCTAACACAGTGAAGCGAAGCCGCCAAGAGCACGGCCTACACCGAGTCGGGTCGAGGGCTGCCGCCTCTGAGAGCTCGAGGGCTCCGGTGCCTTCCCTTGGCTCGTCGGCAAAGACTAGGGGGGTAGGCCAGCATGGATGAGGTCCTCAGGAGCCTCGCCCGCTTCGGACCGGAGACCGTCCTCACCGGCGCTCTCCTCCTGGTGGTGCTGGTGGACGCGAGCGGGGTGCGCGGGCGCAACCGGGCGAACCACCTCCTGACCGTAGCCTCCTTGATTGCGGCCCTGGCCCTCTGCTTTCCGCTCTACGCGCGGGGCCATTCCGGGCCCATCTTCAGCGGCATGCTGGTGGTGGACCCCATGGCTGTTTTCTTCAAGATCATCCTGATCGGCGCTTCCCTGCTGGTGGTGCTCGGCTTCACCTTCCGCAACTCCCGCGAGCTAGCCGGCCTCGGCCAGGGCGAGTTCTACTCCTTGCTCCTGGCCGTCACCCTCTCCAACATGCTCATGGCCGCGGCCAACGACCTTGTCATGCTCTACCTCTCCCTGGAGATGGTGTCCATCACCTCCTACGTGATGGTGGCGTACATGAAGGGAGACCGCATGTCGAACGAGGCCTCCCTAAAGTACATCCTGTTCGGGGCAGTCTCCACAGGGGGGATGCTCTACGGGTTGTCCCTCCTCTACGGGTTGACGGGGGCCACCAGCCTTCCCCGCATCCAGGAGTTCCTGGCCGGTGGCCTCACCCAGGCCAACCACAAAGCCGTCCACCTCATCGCCCTCTTTGTCCTCACCGGCTTCGGGTTCAAGGTGGCGGCGGTGCCCTTCCACTTCTGGTGCCCCGACGTCTACCAGGGCGCTCCCACCCCCGTCACCGCCCTCCTGTCCGTCGGCCCCAAGGCGGCGGGCTTCGCCATCATGACGCGCTTCTTCTTCGGGGGCCTTGCCGTGCCGGGGACGGGCCGCTGGGATCTCACGGGGACCATCGACTGGCCGCAGGTCCTCATGCTGGTGTCTGTGCTGACCATGACGGTGGGCAACGTGGCCGCCCTCACCCAGACCAACATGAAACGGCTGCTCGCTTACTCTTCCATCGCCCACGCCGGCTACATCATGATGGGGGTGGTGGCCCTCTCGGAGAACGGGGCGCGCGGCCTAATGATTTATCTTCTCGCCTATATCTTCATGAACCTCGGGGCCTTCCTGGTGGTCACCCTGATCCACGGACAGGAGGGCACCTTCGACCTTCGCGACTACGCCGGGATGTACCGTCGGGCTCCCTTCCTCACCCTGGCCATGGCGGCCTTCCTGTTGTCGCTCGTGGGCATCCCACCCTTCGTGGGCTTCATGGGCAAGCTCTATGTCTTCGCGGCCATCATCGAGAAGGGGCCGGCCTACTGGTGGTACGCGGTGGCGGCGGCGGTGAACGCGACCATCGCCGCCTACTACTACTTTCGTGTGCTCAAGACCATGGCCATCGACCCGGGCAACGAGGAGAAGCCCGCGCTGCACTTGGCCCCCCTGGACACCGCTTGGGTGGGCGCCCTGGTCGCGGCTAATCTGCTCCCGCTCTTGTTCTGGGGAGTGATCGAGGGCTGGGCGAGGTCGTCGCTGGTCCTCTACGCGGGACGTTGACGGGGCTCCACTTCACGTCCCATCCCTGGCACGGGGTGCCGATTGGCAGCGACTGGCCGCGGTCGGTGACCGTGTACGTGGAGATCGTTCCCACCGACGCCGTCAAGTACGAGCTGGACAAGGCCACCGGCCTGCTCAAGGTGGACCGGCCGCAGATGTACTCCAACGTCTGCCCCAGCCTCTACGGCCTCATCCCCCAGACCCTCTGTGGAGACCGAGTGGCCGCGCTCTGCATGGAGCGCACCGGCCGCCGGGGGATCGTGGGGGACGAGGACCCCATGGACATCTGCGTCCTAACCGAGAAGCCGATTTCCCACGGAAACGTGCTCGTCCGGGCCACTCCCATCGGGGGCCTGCGCATGCTGGACGGCAATGAAGCCGACGACAAGATCATCGCCGTGCTCGCCGGGGATGCGGTCTACGGGGCTTTCGGCGACGTCGAAGAGTGCCCCCCTCTCCTCCTCGACCGGCTGCGCCACTACTTCCTGACCTACAAGCAGGCCCCCGACCCCGCGATCCCGGCTTGCGAGATCACGCACGTCTATGGCCGCGACGAAGCCCAAGAGGCGATCCGTCGCAGCCACGAGGACTACCGCAGCCGGTTTCCGGGCTTTGCGGAGGCGACGGCCGCGGGCCCGGGTCGGGGGATCCCCGCGGGCTGACACCGGGGCCACGGAAGCGGAATGGGAACTCTGATCGTCACCGGGGGCGCGGGCTTCATCGGGGTGAACTTCGTGCGTCACGCCCTCGCCCAGACCGAGGACCGGGTAGTGGTCCTGGACAAGCTCACTTACGCGGGCAACCTCGAGAGCCTGGCCGAAGTCTCTGGCCACCCCCGGTTCGCCTTCGTGCAGGCCGACATCGCAGACCGGGCGGCGGTGCGGGCCGTCTTCCGCGCCGAGCGCCCCCGCGCGCTCGTGAACTTCGCGGCCGAGACCCACGTGGACCGATCCATCGACGACGCGGCCGCCTTCATCCACACCAACATAGGGGGTACCTTCGAGTTGCTGGAGGCGGCCCGTCACTACGTGGCGGAGGGGGGCGCGAGCGGGGTGGCCTTCCGCTTCCTCCATATCTCCACGGACGAGGTCTACGGCAGCGTAGGCCCCACCGGGGCCTTCTCCGAAACGACTCCCTACGCCCCCAACTCCCCCTACGCCGCCTCCAAAGCGGCCGCGGACCACTTGGTCCGCGCCTACCACGAAACCTACGCTCTCCCCGTCCTCGTCACCAACTGCTCGAACAACTATGGCCCCTACCAATTCCCCGAAAAGCTGATCCCCCTCATGATCCTGAATGCGGTTGAGGGTCGGCCCCTTCCTATCTACGGTGACGGGGGCAATGTGCGGGACTGGCTCTTCGTGGAGGACCACTGCGAGGCGGTGCTGCTCGTGCTGCAGCGGGGGCGCCCGGGTGGAAAATACAACGTGGGGGGAGGAAATGAGAAGAGCAACCTGGCGGTGGTGGACACCCTCTGCGCGCTTCTGGAAGAGCAGCGCCCCGCGGGCGGCAACCCGGCCCTCTCCGCGCGGGGCATACGGAGCTACTCGGCCCTGAAGACCTTCGTGCCCGACCGGCCCGGCCACGACCGCCGCTACGCCATCGACGCCACCCGGATTCGGCAGGAGCTGGGATGGCGGCCGCGGCACGACTTCGATCTCGGCCTGGGCCAGACCGTCCGCTGGTATCTCGCCCACGCTGATTGGTGCGCGTCCGTGCAGTCGGGGAAGTACCAGCGGGAACGGCTGGGACGAGGCTAGCGGTGAAGTTCATCCCGACCGAGATTCCGGGGGTGGTGATCATCGAGCCCGACGTCCACCGCGACCCCCGCGGCTATTTCCTGGAGACATACCACGAACGCAAGTACGCGGAGGGGGGCATCCGGGGGCCCTTCGTCCAGGACAACCATTCGTTCTCGCTCCGGGGGACGCTGCGCGGCTTGCACGCTCAGCAGCGGCGCCCGCAGGGCAAGTTAGTCCGGGCCGTGGAGGGGGAGATGTTCGACGTGGCGGTGGACATCCGTCGCGGTTCCCCCACGTTTTCCAGATGGGTGGGGGTCACGCTCTCGGGCGAGAACCTGCGGCAGTTCTACATCCCGCCCGGCTTCGCCCACGGTTTCTGCGTTCTCTCCGAACGCGTGCACGTGGAGTACAAGTGCACAGACTTCTACGACCGTGAGGATGAGTTTGGTCTGGCCTGGAACGACCCCGAGATCGGCATCGCCTGGCCGATCAGGGAGCCCGTCTTGTCCGCCAAAGACGCCGCCGCCCCCCGATTGGACAAGATCCGTGACCGCCTGCCCGTATTCGGGGAGTCCGCCTAAGGCAGCGAGGAGGGGGCCTTCACCTCGTGGTCCTGCTGCTTGCCCTCACGCTCGAAGACGACGCGGAGTCTCTTGCCCGCGTTGGCCCGGATGGCCAGCTTCAGGTCCCAGACCGAGGCCACATTCTGGCCGTTCACGGAGACGATCCGATCGCCATCCTTGAATCCCATGTCGGAGGCCATCCCCCCCTTCACCACCACGGCCAGCATGTTCGGCTCGCTGTGGTAGTACTTGACCCCGAAGTTGAAGTCACGAGGATCGCCGCCCAGACCCAGCTCCTTCCGCCGGTCGGCGGGCACGGGCTCGGCGAAAGCCTTCGAGGTCTTGAGGGTGGTCAGGGCATCCTGCGGGAACACGATCGTGGCCTTCAGAGCCCGGGCCTGGGAGTACATGTCGGCGGGCGCTCCCATCCAGGAGTTGGCCTTCTGGGCCTCGGTGATGGCCTTGGTCATGAGGTCGATGTACTTGTCGGCGGACGCCGAAATCTTCAGCACGTCCTCTGACATCCGCTTGCGGGTGGTATCGCTGGGCACGATCTTCTTGAGATCCTCGATCTGCTGCTTCAGATACTCGTGCGAGGTGTGGAGGGCGGTGCTGAGGTACTGGTTCTGGAAGCCAAAGGCCTTGTTCAGAGCCACTTCCGCATAGGCGGCCGCCACGTTCAAATCGTCGATGCCGATCCACACCTGCGCCATCTTCCGGTCGAAATCCTCGGTCGAGAAGATGGTTGCCCCTCCCGCCAGGTTGATCTCTACGACCGTCTGGCCGGCCTTGGCGTCCACGACCTTCTTCCATTGCAGCCGGCCGTTGTCGCTGGTCGCGGTCAGCAGGTGCTGGCCTGGCGTCACGGAGACTTTCCTGTCCTCGCCCGCCCGGAGGGTCGCGACCCTCTCGCTGTCCACCGCGACCACGCAGGCGAGGTCGGTCACGAGGAGCAAGATGGACGCTTGCGTTGAAACCCCACCCGCCCCTCCCCCCGAGCCCGCGTCCGTTCTGCCACCCGAGCTGCCGCCTTTACCCTTGGCACCGCCGGTCTTCGGAGGGATCTTGACTTCGGGGGGCGGCGGCTCCTGGCCTGCGGCAGGGAAGATGGGCGCGAGAAGGGCGAAAACCACCGCGAGAGCGGTGAACCACTGCGGACAACGCCTGATGAATGAGAGAGATGGAGAGGACATCGTGTACAGACCTCCTGTGCTTCGCGCCTTACCAACCCACCCCGATGTTGACGCACTCCTGACGGCCGTAGGTGAGCCCTGAGAGCCAGGTCTGGGTGCCGGGGTCGCCCGGCTTCTTCTCGGCCTGCTCGGAAGCCCCTCCACCCTTCTTGGCCTTTCGCGGTGCCTTCTCCTCACTGGGGGCCTCGGGCGCGGCTGCCGCCGGCCGCCGCAGGGAAAAGGCATAGACGAGGGCGGAGCCGTCAAACGCGCAACGGGGCTCCTGCGAGCTGAGCTCGACCACGCGCTCGGCCCCCGGCTCCAGGACCAGCTTGAAGTCGCGGCCACAGAACTGGCTGTTGTAAGTGGTTAGCTTGTAGCCGCTGGCCTCCTCCGCGAGCTTGCGGTCGGCGATGCCGGGCAGGTCATCCTTGGCCACATACATGGCGCCCAGCCAGTTGATGGCCAGCGAGCTTCCAGACTTATTGCAGAGCTTGAGCTTGCCGTTCCGGAGGGCGCCGTTTTTCTGAAGGAGTCCAGCCATCTCGTACTTGGCCGCGGCCTGCCGCAAGTTCTGCAGCTCGGAGCCCTCCTCCATCTTCTTGATGGCGGTCCGGTTCTTGCCCGCGCTCAGGGAGAAAAACGCGAAGAGGGCGATGAAACCCGTAGCCGCGAACACGAACACGCTGGTTGCGGGGGGCAACACGCTGGCACCCTTGGCGTGGGCGGCTTCCGGTAGGGGCGGCACCTCCACCTCCGCCCGCCTCTCCTCTGACTCCAGGAGGTCCGGATCCACCACCGGCTGGGCCGAGGGCAAGTCGGCCAAATGGTCCAGGGGGGAAGCTTCGGGCGAAAGAACGTGAAAGGCCTTGCTGAGAGAGGCCAGGTTCTTCTCGTAGGTGCTCTTCAGGACCGGGGTCTTGGCGTTGGCGAGCTTGAGCTGCAAGTCACGGGAAAGCTCCTCGTACCGCTCCTTGATCTCGTACGGTGAGGCCCCCGCGTGCACGCCAAGGACATCGGCCGCCTCGTCCTCCGCATTCCGCGCGGGGGCCGGGGGTGCGGCCGAGGAAGCCGGGCCCGACCGGACCGGCCCCGGCAGGGGGGGGGCGGCAGCGCGGACGGGGGCAGGGGCGGGCGCCCGGGGGGGAGGGCTGATCTCGGGCGTGGTCATGAGCACGGTGCCGCTCGTCTCGGGAGTGGTCATGAGCACGGTGCCCATCAGCCCGGCCTCGATCTCTACGCGGAAGTTGACCATGCCCAAGCGCAGTTCGTGACCGTCATGCAGCTCGGCCTCCGCCACTTTCTGGCCGTTCACGAAGGTTCCGTTGGCGCTGCCCTGGTCCACGACCGTCCAGCCCTCGCCACGATGCTCGATCACGGCGTGCTTGCGGGAGACCGACTTGTCCTCCACGACCACGTCGCAGGTGGCCTCGCGCCCCACCAGCGTGCGGTCGAGGGTGAACTCCAGCTCCGTTCCCGTCTCCCCAATGAGGCGCAAGTTGGCCATGCTGTCACTCCACCGTGAAGCAGTCGCGGTCGAATCCCTTCCAGGGCCCTACCATGTTGTAGATCTTGGTGGCTTCCTCGGACTCCCGGATGTAGTTGAGGGAGTAGAACATCACCCCCCCCGTCCAGTTACAGCCCTCCTCCTCGGAGCTGAACGTGAAAATGTGGGACTCCCCCTTGTTCAGGATCTGGGGGCGCCAAGCCGGGCAGCGCGAGCTGTCGAAGATCGCGAGCTGCTTGCCGTCGTGAAAGACGGCCGTGATCCAGGGAATGGTCAAGGTATCGGCGCTCTTGTTGCAGATCTGGAACTTGTGGTTCTGGAGGATGTCATAGGCCTTCTCGAGCACCGCGTTGCGGCTTTGCAGGGTCGCGATTTCGTTTTCCAGCGCGGTGGCCTTCGACGACAGCGCACGCCATTCCCGTCCGGAGTTGAAGGCCACCACCGCCAAGGGGAGCGCGATCACGGCCGCGATGATGGTGGACCACTGGAACGAGGAGGGTTTCTTGGCGGGGGCGGCGGGGTCCGACTCGGCTTCGTGCGGCTTATGCTCTTTGCTCATGTGATGATGTTGTTGATGACGGTGGCATCCACGAGGGACTTCTGCAAAGCGAGGTTGGCCGTCCCCCCTTCCTCGTCGCCCCCGAAAACCGCTGCCAGCTCCATCCCGGTCTGCGCATCATACGCTTCCGCGGCGATGGTGCCGTCCACCCGGTACTCGGTCGTCAGCTCGACGGGGTAGTTCTGGCGGGGCGCGCCCAGGGGACCCACAACCAAGTGGCCGAGGCTCACCAGCTTCTCCCCCGCATCGCGGTACTGCACGAAGTCGAGAACGATGCGTTCCTGCTTGGGCCGGCTGGTGTAGTAGGTCTTCCGCACCTTGATGGGCAGGGTCATGTTCTTCTTGATCAGGGGGTCCACGGCCACCCGCCCGCTGGCGGGGTCCACGGTGCGCACACCCACATGATACCCGCTCACCCCCTTCAGCTCGGGGGGTATGTGGAACATCTCCGCCTCGCCGCTGAGCTGGCTGGCATGGATGGCGGCTCCGTAGGCCACCGCCTTGCTCGGCTCGTGATAGAGCACATTCTGGCCGGGCTTGGAGAACATCTGCCGCAGCCGGGCCTCCGCCATGGGCACGAGCGAGGAGCCACCCACCAACAACAGGTGGTTCACGTCCCCCGGCTGAAGCCCTGCCTCCCGAACGCATCGCACCGTCTCGGCCTCGGTCTGGTCGACGATCTCCTTGATGGCGGCCTCAAACTCGCCCAGGCGGATTTCCACCTCGACCGCCTGTCCCCCGAGGAGAACGAGCTTGCGCACCGCCTTCTTGCCGGGCATGCAGAGCTCGATCTTGATCTCCTCGGAAACTCGTCGCAGGTCAAGCAGCGTGCGGGCCCCGGTTGCGATGGGCTTGCCAAGCGCCTTCTGGAACTGGTTGAGGACCATCTCCCCAACCTTCTCATCGATCTCCTTGCCTCCCAGCTCGGTGAGGCCAGTCTTGGCCAGGACGTAGACCCCGCTCGCATCCATGCTGAGGGCGGTGGCATCGAAGGTTCCGCCGCCAAAATCGTAGACGAGGAGGATCTTGTCCCGGGTGGAGGTCTCCACCCCGTAGTGCAGCGCCGCCGCCACCGGCTCCTCGACAAGGCCCAGCACCGTGACCTTGGCCAGGGCGGCCGCGTTCAGGAGGGCCTTGCGCTGGGGGTCGTTGAAGTGCGCGGGCACAGTGATGACCGCGCGCTCCACCCGTCCCGAGGACGCATTCTCGGCATCGAAGACCAGCTTCTTCAGGACGAGGGCGGAGAACGCCTCCGGCAGCCAGCCCGAGCCCTTCTCGTCGTAGAAGAGGGGTTCCGGGATGCCGAGGTGCCGCTTGAAGAAGCGAACCACCTGTATGGTGGGGTCGTTCTCCAGGAGGGCCTCGGCAAGGCTCCCTACGAACGCGCTGCTCTGCGCAACGTGGACCACGGAAGGGGTGTGGAACACCTCGGGATCCGCCTGGTCGGGGATGAGGTTGGGCCTCCCCTCGACATCCATCTCCGCAACGAGCGAGTACGTGGTGCCGAGGTCGATTCCTACCTTCATTTACTCGTGGGCTCGGCTGCGGGCGGGGCCGTGGCCGGGGTCGTCGGGCCTGGGAGGGACGCCGCCACCGCGGGGGCCAGCTTGTTCGCTTCGGGGGCGGGGGGCGGCGGAGCCGGAGGGGCCGGCGTCGGAGTCGTCGAGGAAGCGGGAGTGGCCGTTGGAGCGGGTGGCGCCGGCTTGCTCGCTTCGGCGGCGGGCGACGGAGCCAGAGGCGCCGACGTCGGCGTCGTCGAAGGAGCGGGAGCGGCGGCCGGAGCCGCGGCCGCCGGCATGCTCGCGGCGGCGGCGGGTGGAGCCGGAGGCGCTGGCGTCGGAGTCGTCGAAGGAGCAGGAGCGGCGGCAGGAGCCGGGGTCGCCGGCTTGCTCGCGGCGGCGGCGGGTGGAGCCGGAGCCGGAGCCGCTAGCGTCGGAGTCGTCGAAGGAGCAGGAGCGGCGGCAGGAGCCGGGGCCGCCGGCTTGCTCGCGGCGCCGGCGGGTGGCACCGGAGCCGGAGGTGCCGGCTGCGGGGTCGTCGATGGGGCGGCGGCAGGAGCCGGAGTCGCTCCGGCCGGCTTGGTCACGGCGGCCAGAGGCCGAGGCGGAGCGGCCGGGGGCGGGGCGGCCAAGGTCGGAACCGCGGGCTTGACCGCCGAGGCCGTGGGTCGGGCCGTAGCCGGACTCGGCGCCCCGGATGAGACCGGCGGCGTGGTCGCGGCCGCGCCTGGCTTCGCGGGCGGCGTGGCCGCCGCGGGCTTGGGTGCAGGAGCGGACGTGCGCGCCGCGGCCTCCGCCTTCATGGCCGCGAACCTCGCCTTGGCTTCCTCGAGGGCACTCGGTTTGGCGGGGCCCGCGGGCGGGGTGGCGGCAGCCGCCGCGGGCTTCGCGGCACCCGCCCGGAGAGCCGCAAATTTCGCCTTGGCCTCTTCGAGAGCACTGGGCTTGGCGGGTCCCGCGGCCGGGGCGGCCGCCGCGGGCTTCGCAGCCGGAGCCGCCGGGCGGCCAGCCGCGGCCTGCGCTTTCAAGGCCTCGATCTTGGCCTTGGCGTCTTGGATCGCGCTCGAGGGTGCCCCACCAGGTGCCGCCGCCGCTGCGGCGGGCTTGGCGGCACCCGGCGCCCCCGGCTTGGGGAGGAGGGGCTTGAGGTCGCCTCGCACTTGCGCCAGGGCGGCCACGATCCCTTCCTTGGACTTTAGGGGGATGGCCAGCTTCTTCTCGGCCGTTTCCAGCTGCGTGAGCTGGCGGGTCAGCCGCTCCTTCTCAGGGCTAGCCTCGGCACCCCGGCGCGCCTGGTAATCCTTGACCGTCGTGTCCACATCCGCGAGCACGCTCGCAATCTGCTCGTTCATGTGCTGGAGGAGGATACTTGACCAATTCTTCTGAACATCGGTGAAGATCCGCTTGAGGTCCGGCCGGAGAGCGGTGCGGGCGGCCTCCAGCTCCTTCTCCAGATTCTCCACGCGCTGCTGGCGGGTAGAGCTGATCACGCTATAGGTACCGATAAGGACGAGGAGGATGGTGGCCGGTACCGTGAACTCCCGGTACTGCCTCATGAGCGACGACATCCCAAACATGGAGGCGGCCATCACCAGGATCATCGAGTACTTTCGGACGGAGGCGAAGTACTCGCTGAATCCATGGTGCGGCATCTCGCCCCGGTACTGAGCCTGGAAGGCGATGCTCATGTCCATCATGCGCCGCACCCGATCCTCGGTGAGATAGGCGAAGTGCGGCACGAAGGGCGGTCCCTGGGCCTGGGCGATCTCCCTCTCGATCTCCTGGGACAGGAGCCGGAAGAGATCGTTCAGGGCTACCACGTCCCCCGCGCAATGGCGGGCAACGCGGTCCCGGATCGTCTTCAGGAGCTTCTGCTCAAAGGCCGGGGGGATGCGGCATTCGATCTTGGTCGTGCCCTCTCTCTCGTCCAACTCGTCGAGGGCGAGCATCATGGCCTCGGTCTCATGCGCGAGCGTGCCCGCGGCCAGTCCGAGCAAATCCTGCAGCCTCTCGACCGCCCCTCGTTCAAATTCTTGGGAGTGGCGCTGGATCCGGGCCTTGATGTCGGGGATGAGATCGGCCCCCACTTGGGGGCCGGTCTTGGCCGCGCCCGGACCGGTCTTGCCGATCTTGGCCTGGGTCGCGGCCTTCTTGGTCCGGAGGTCGCGGGCCTGCTGCTGGAGGACGATGTCGAAGACGCCGCAGAGCGACTCCAGGGCCACTACCGTGGAGTGGGCGCGGAAGAGGTCGTGGGCGGCGTCCCAGGGGGCGACGGACAGGCGGGCCTGAAAGGACGTCTCGGGAATAGTAGCGGGGACGTCTCCGAGCAGAGCCGTCCAAGCCGACGCCTTTGCGCGCTCGTCGAGCTGCTTCACGGCCGGATCGTCTGGGGGCCCGATGACCACGACGCTGGGGCGGTCTTCCACGAGGCTTTCCAGGGCGGCCATGTTCTCCGGGTGCAGCGCAGTGGGGCTCCCTACGAGCAGGATCAGCACCGCGGGTCGAGGGGTCCCGGCGGGCACCGCCCCCCCGGACGCCAAAGAACGGATACGGGCTCGCAGGGGGACAAGGCCAGTTCCCCCCGGCAGCTCCACGGCCGTGGGCTCGACCGTTCGCGCCTGCAGGGGGGCGGCGGGGAAGCCGGCCCCGATCCAGCCCGCCACGCGACCCGCCTGGTCTCCCGCCACTGGTGCCACCACCACCACCTCGACTTCGAGGGCTTTGCGCGAGGAGTAGTCTTCGAGGTTGGCCAGACCCTGGCCCACGGCTTCGAGGCCCGGCAGCCCGCCCGTCTCCTTGATCGCCTTGTCGAGCTCGCCGATCATCTGGCGCACGGTGGGGAGGGCGGTGGGTAGGGTGACCTTGATCAATGCCATTGGCCAGCCTCCTAGAGGCGGGAATGGGGGGCGTTCGACGAGCGCACAGACTCCAGGAGGGTGGCCGAGGGCGCAGGTCGCCTGTCCGCCTATATCAGAGCGGCCCTACCGTAACCCACGACCCACCCGCCGTCAAGCCGTCTCCAGGCCCGTCTCCAGGCCTGCTTGCCCGGTGCCGGCAACCCCGCAAACCGATCTTGATCGCGCCTTGGGTTGGGGGATATACTCCTGCTCCCCTCCGCGAACGAATTGAGGTCGCCCAGAACTGATGTGCACTCTCGAACGAGGTTGCGATATATGAGACACCCATTTCGCGCTGCCGCCGTGGCGGCTCTGGCCTTCGCCTTTGGGATCCTCCCTGCGTCTAGCCGCGCGGAGACCAAACCCGTGGGGTGGTCAGCCAACATCAACCTGGGAGCCGTATTGACCCAGGGCAACACCGAGACCGTAAGCGCCACCCTGAAGGCCAGAGTCGAACGAAACTGGCTGCGAACCCTCTTCTACATCGACGGATCGGGCATGAGGCAGGATGCCACGGACAACACCTCGTATGCCGTGGGGGACGCTTCGTTTGTCCAGCCGAACGGCGGCGCGCCGGGAAAAGTCTGCACCGGCACATGTGTGGTTTTCCCAAACTCGGTACGGTCGACGAAGGCGGAGAAGTACTCATTCGACATGGGCTTCGAGCGACGGATCACTGAGCGCGTCTTCTGGGACGCGGAAGGAGCCTACGATCGGGACCTGTTCAGTGGTGTGCAGCGCAAGGTGGCCGGGCGACTGGGCGTAGGCTACGTCTGGAGCAGCCGGGACAACGGCGATTTCAAGCTGGGCGTGCAGGCCACTTACACGGACCAACAAGAGATTAACCCGAACCCGGACACCAAGGACCATTACGTGGGTGGTCGCGTGACCGCGGAGTACGACGTCAAGTTCGGGATGACCAAGCAAAACACCTTCAACAGCAAGCTCGCCGCGGACGAGGACCTTCAGGTCACGAACGACTTCCGAACTACCTGGGACAACACCCTGACCGTGAACATGACGCAGAAGCTGTCCCTCCAGGTGGGCGACAAGCTGGCGTTCCGCAACCTTCCGGCCTTGAATACGATTCCCCTCTTCGCTAGCCAGGCCCTGGCCCAGGCCGCGGGGGCGTCGGGTAGCGGCCAGACCCTGACCCCTTTCAAGAAGGTGGACAACACAGTGCAGGTAACACTGGTGATCAGCTGGACGCCGCACGCACCCACCGCCTCGCGGCCGACTCGGTAGGCCCTTAACCGAAGGGGTGCGGGGAAGAAAGCAGACTTTGGGGTTCCCCCGGGGGGCGGTGCCCTAGGGGGACAGCCGAGGAACGGAACAGATGACCAGCCTTTGGCTCTTACCCCCGGACGGCGATCCCATCCGGGTCGATGGCGACCGCAGTGTCGTCGGACGGGATCCCCACGTGGACGTGGTCGTCAACGACAACTCGGTGTCCCGCAAGCATGCGGTGATCGAGCGGGACTCGGACACTTGGATCGTGGCCGACCAGAAGAGCGCCAACGGCACCTGGATCGACGGCCAGCGGGTCATCCGCGCCATCCTCAAGCCTGGCCAGCAGGTCCGGTTCGGGGCGGTCAGCTTCGACATCAGCCTGGAAAAGCCGGCCTCCCGTGGCCGGGCGGGCCAGACCGCCGAACCCCCCCCGCCCCCCCGTCGGCCCCAACCTCCCCCAGCCCCGCACGACTCGACCCGCGCCGCTCCTCCCCCCCGGCGCGGACATCCTCCCGCGGCGGGGGGGTCGTCGCTGGAGGAAGCGGCCGAACTGCTCGGAGTTCTTGCCGGTGCGCCCAAGCACGAGATCCGAAAAAAGTATCAAAAGATCTACAACGACTACCAGATCCGCCTGACCAACGCTCCCACCCCAAGCCTGAAGCGTATGTATCAGAAGAACTTACAGGATCTGAAGGCCGCGGCAGAGCTTCTCTCGCCCGGAATCCTAGACGACGGGGCCTGACCGACGGGGTAGCCGCGAATTACTTGTCGGTAGAAGAAAATTATAAAAAAATCCTTGACGCCAAGGGCTAAGAGTCCTACTATCTCGTTTGTCCCTCCCGGAAAACATTCATGCGGTGGAGCCCGAAGGGTCGTTCGTCTCCGAGCGGCGGTGAGGTGTCCGCGGCCTCACCCCGCGGTGTCCCTGGTCCGCGCGGCGGAAAAATCCCTTCTTTGTGTCGGTAGTCACAGTCGACAACGGGGGTCGTTCGTACATTTGCACGAAAGCGAAAGTAACGATGAAGGGGACAAGGAGCTTCGATCCGGTGATGCGGTCAGCGAGTGAAACGCGGGGCGACGAGGCGGGCTCAGGACCGGCCAGCGTGATGACCCCTGCGCCAAACCGAATGGAGGTTCGATAAGTCATGGCAAAGTCAGAGATGCAAGAGGCCCTAGCCGCAGCTGAGGCCGCAGCGGAGAAGCTGGCTTCGGAGGCGGAGCAGGCTCAGCAGGCCATCGAAGGGTTGAACAAGCGAGTCAACATGCTCGACGAGCGCATCGAACTGGTGGGAGACGAGTCCAAGACCCGCCTCCAGCACCTCATGGAGGAGCTCGAGAAGGCCCAGCACGACTACGACAGCCACGGCGCGACGCTCAAGCAGAACTACGCCGAGATGGTCAAGAAGGCGGGCGAGGTCGAGCACCAGACGGAAGAGCTCGTGCAGAAGATCCATGCGGGAACGCAGGAGGTCCAAGCGGCCCATCACGAGGTTGAGAACAACATCAACCATGAGGCGGACGACAAGAAGCACAAGATAACCGACCTCACGCAGAAGATCGAGCAGCTGCACAAGGGCGTCGAGGAGGAGGCCCACGAGGCCGAGACCCTGGTCAACGCCTTCAAGGAGAATGTGGACCACGCCGTGCACTCCGTGAAGGACAACACCGACCACTTCACCAACGAGCTCAACCAGGTGAAGAGCACCCACGACGAGGAGACCCACAGCCTCTTCGACACCATCTCCCAGTTCGTGAGCCACGCCGGGAGCACCATGAGCGAGATGCACGGCAACCTGGAGCACATGACGGAAGGGGCAATCGGCCAGGTCGGGACGCAGTTCATGGAGCAGGCCATCAACGCCCTCACCGGCAGCTCCGGCCCTCTGCACAGCGCCTTCGAGACCCTGACCGGGAATATCGGAAACAGCCACGAGAGCTTCATGGGCAAGTTCCAGGGCATCGCCTCGCAAGTGGAGAACATCACCGACGTCCTGAAGCCCATCGAGCCCGTGATCGACGCGATCAAGGCTCTGACCTAGGGCGGCGTGAGCACTTAAGGCAAGGAGCGGAGGAATAGCAATGGCCGACCCACTTGAACACGTACACGACTTCACCCAGCACCTGACCGCCGCCTCAGACGTGGTCCAGCACGGCACCGACAGCGTTGGCCAACAGGGCGACCAGGTCGACCACATCGAGGAGGGCTTCGCGAGCCACGCCGAGGACTTCGTGAAGCTCGTGCAGCAGTTCACCGAGACCCTCACCCACGAGCACGCGGAGCTGAACGAAGAGTTCGAGCAGCTCCACACCGCCGTGACGGAGGGAACCAACCACCACCTGGGCGGGACCCTCGAGTACCTGGAGCACGCGGAGGAGGAGCACTCTCAGGTGCTGTCGCAGTCCGAGCAGCACCTCCACGAGCAGTACCAGAACCTGGATCAGCATGGCTTCCAGACCGTGGAACACACCCACCAGGAGGTCGATCACTCCGTGGGCGACCTTGATCACATGACCCAGGACACCTTCAAGACCTTCGGCGAGGGCGTGCACTCGCTGGAGAGCAACCTGAGCGAGCTCAAGGGCAAGACCGAGGATCACTTCCACGACATCATCGAGCATCTCGGGGGGCCCATCGCCAGCGCCCTCAAAGACACCTTCGAACACGCCACCCAAGGTTTTGCCCAGACCATCACCAGCAACTTCACGAGTCAGCTGGGTGAGCTGGGAGGGAACTTCACGAACCTCTTCAGCCAGTTCGGGCAGACCGCGGAAGAGGTCGGCTCGGAACTCATCAAGACCGGCGAGGACATCTTCAAGGACATGGTCGAGCACGCCGAGCAAGAGGTCACCCAGAAGATCGCGCAGACCGTGGAGCACGCCATCGAAGAGGTCATCGAGGAGCTGGTCCAGGAGCTGGTGGAGCACATCGTGGAGGGGACGGCGGGGGCTGCCGTCACCGCCGCCATCGGGGAGTTCGTGCCTCTCCTGGCCATTTGCAAGGCCATCCTGCCCATCATCGACGAGCTGATCAAGGCCATGACCCTCGGTCTCGGCTAACCGGACCGGGCAATGAGCTGGAAGGGAGTTTTTGATCATGTCTGATCTCCAAGAAACGTTGAAGCAGCTGGGGGACGATCTCCCCAAGATCACGCAAGAGATGGACCAGCTCGTCCACAGGGGGGCGGAGGCGGAGAAGAACGCAGACGATCTCCTGAAGACGTTCGAGCAGGTCGAGCAGGAGGCCCAATCGATCTTCCATGAGATCGAGCAGGCCTTGGCCGCCCTCAAGCAGGATGCCACCCATCACCTCCAGGAATTGAACCAGGATCTGGCGGGCGTCGAGAAGGGCCTGGAGGAAGTGAAGACGCTCGAGCACACCCGCGACGAGCTGAAGAGTGGCGTCGAGGCCGCGGGCCACGCCATGACCAGCTTCCAGAGCAAGATGCAGGAAGGCGCCGAGGACCTCAACCATGCCCACGAGGAGTTCAAGAGCTCGCTCAACAAGGTGAAAGAGGGCGTGGAGGAGGGCCACAGCCAGCTGGAGCAGGCCCAGAACGAGGTCCACTCCGCAGGCGAGGCCCTGCAGCACAAGGTCGAGGAGAGCAAGAACAGCCTCAGCGACCTCATCCAGAATGTGTTCCACAACGCCATGGACCAGCACCTGCAAGAGACCGAGTCCAAGGTGACCGAGTTCCTCTCCGCGGCCCACAGCCTCGGGGATCAGTTCGAGCACCAGGCGACCGACCTCCTGAACAATGTGGTCAAGGCCAAGTCGCACGAGATCATGGACGAGGCCAAGAACAAGATCGAGGAGGAGCTCAAGTCGCTCATGGACAAGGCCACGGACGAGATCTGCCATGCCATCGAGGGAATGGTGGAGAAGGTCACCGGGGCCAAGGCCAGCTCGGAGGAGCACAAGACCGCCACCAAGGGCCACGTCGACGCTGTCAACGAGTTCTCGGAGCCCTTCAAAGCCGCCATCGATGCGGTGAAGGGTGCCTGCGAGACCGTCGGTATCAACTTCGGCTAGGTTTGGCGTCGCTTAGAGAAAACTGCGTAGGTAGAGGAGGATTTCCGTGAATCTAGAAGCTGCGGCAAGCAAGGCGCTCAGCGACGTCAAGAACCTGATCAACGATTTCGGGGAAGGGTTCAAGGCTTTCGATGCCCTCGAGGAGTCTATCAAGAAGGTTTCTCAGGAGATCCACGCGGACTGGCCCCAGGCCCTGGAGAAGGCGAAGCACCTGCTGGATGACATCAAGCGCCAGCAGCACGATCTGGACGAAGAGGCGCATCACGCCGACCAGATCCTGAAGGACGTGCAGCACAAGCTGGACGCCGCCCACCATGATGCCCAGGAGGCGTTGCAACAGACCCACCAGGGAGTCCAGGAGCTCGAGCAACACGTCCACGGCTTAGAGCCCGACGTGGCCCAGGTCTTGAGCCATGCCGAGGACACCGGACACTCACTCCGGGACGGGGCGAATCACCTCCACGACGAGTTCCACCACAAGGTGCAGGACGTAAGCCACTACATGCACAACGACGCGGTCAGCGGCTTTAAGGATTCGGAGAGCCACGTCGGGGATCACACCCACGAATACCACGATCACGTTCAGAGCAACGTGATGCCCGAGATCCAGAGCAAGCACGAGGACTGCCACCACCACATGGATGAGCACCATAGCCAGCTCGAGGAGAAGCTCAGCCAGCTGCACCAGCAGCAGGAAGAGCACACCACCCAGTCCATGAACGACTGCCACGAGAAGCACAGCCAGGTCTTCCAGGACTTCACGCAGATCGGCGAGCAGGCCCAGCACATCATGGATGCGCTCAGCAAGGCCGTCGACGCGGGGGGCACCGCCGTCCACGAGGGTAGCGAGGTCATCGGTGCGACCTGCGACAGCCTGGGTATCGGGCTCAAGCTGTGCATCGACATCTTCAAGGAAATTTCGGACATGTTCAAACACTTCTCGTTCCTCGGGCTCTAAGCGGGGGACGAGCAGAGCCGGGGGGCGGGCGCCCCCCGGCTTGTTGTTTCCTGGCATTAGAAGCGAGCACAAATGGAGCAAGTCGGAGCGGGACCGCCGGCACCGGAGAGCGCTACCTTCGTCCTCGAAGAGAAAAAGCGCCTGTCCGACTCCTTGATCTGGCGCCTACAACGGGATTTCTACGGCCAAAAGGGCGAGGAGGCCTGGCTGACGGGCCGCACCCCGTATTACGTCACCAGCAACGCCTTCATCGCCAACGCCTACGCAAGGGTGGTCGCGGGCTTCCTTCGGGACTGCGCCCGGGCCAGCTCCTCCCTCGGCCCCCTCGACCCCAGGGAGCCCGTCTACATCCTGGAGGTCGCGGCCGGATCCGGGAAGTTCGGCTTCCTCTTCCTGAAGAAGCTGCTCGCCCTCAAGCAAAGGATCCCCCTCTTGGCCGGCCTCACGTTGCGCTATGTGATGACCGACCTCGTGCCCGCCAACCTGAAGGCTTGGCAGGCGCGCGACCGTTTTCGCCCCTTCGTGGAAGCGGGGGTCCTCGATTTTGCGACTTTCGATCTGGAGCGGGACGAGAAAATCACCCTCGCCCATTCCGGGCAGACCCTCTCCGCGGAGAGCCTGAAGAACCCCCTGGCCGTGATCGCCAACTACGCTTTCGATACCACCGCCCAGGATGCGTTCTGGATCAAGGGAGGAGCGCTGCAGGAGAGCCTGGTCACCACCGCCTCCACCCGAAAGGAAAAAGAGGGTCTCCCGGATCCGGAGACGTTGAAGCGAGTCTCCACCCGCTACGAGCAGCGGCCGGTGGAGGACGACTATTACGAGGACGAGGCCATGAACCGGATCCTGGCCGCCTATCGGACGCGGCTGGGCGACACATCATTCCTCTTCCCTATCGGGGCCCTGAAGGGCATCCGAACCCTAAGGGCCATGGCCAGCGGGCGGATGCTCCTGCTCTCCGGCGACAAGGGCTACACCCACGAGGACGAGCTGACCGTGCGAGGCGATCCCCAGATGGCGTTGCACGGCGGCTTCTCCATGATGGTGAACTACCACGCCATCGGGCTCTATTTCCGCGAGCACGGGGGCCTGGCTCTCCATTCCTCATCCCGGAACAAGAGCCTCAAGGTGTCCGCCTTCCTGAGCGGAGCCCCCGAGGCCATGCTCGCGGAGACGCGCTCGGCATTCCACCAGGCCATCGACGGCTTCGGCCCCTGTGAGTACTACGCCCTCGTCACCGGCATCCGCAAGGAGCTGCCCGCGCCATCCCTGGACGTGATTCTGGGCCTCCTCCGGGTCGGAGAGGGGGACCCCCACCTGGTCAGCCTGTTCGCGCTGCCCTTGGCCGATCACGCCAAGAAGGCGCCAGATCCCGCGCGGCGGGAGTTGGTCCGAGCCCTCGAGCAGGCCTGGGACCACTTCTATCCCATGGACCACGATCTGCCCTTCGAGCTGGGAAGGATCTACAGCGCCCTGGAGCGACCCTTGGACGCCCTCCGCTGCTACCTGGAGTCCCTGAGGCTGTACAAGGAGCACCCCGCCACCCTCTTCAATGCCGGGCTCTGCCTGTACCGCCTGCAACGGCCCCAGGAGGCCCTCACCCTGATGGAACGGGCCCTCAGCATCCAGGAGGGATACGGACCGGCCCGGGAGTGGAGAATTCGCCTCCAGAGCGAGCTCGCGGGGCGCTGACCCCGTCGGACGACTCTCCTTCTAGCCCTGGCCGAGCTGCTGCTGGACCCAGAGCAGCTCGGTGCGCCGGGCCGTCAGCAGGCGCATCTCGAACCCGAAGTCGGTAAGCTCCTTCTGAAGGTGGTGGTCCTGGCTCGCGGGGTGGCTGGCTACGCGCGCGCGCGCCGCCTTCTCGAAGCGCTTCTTCGCCTCCTCGAACTGCCGGGCGTTCTGGACGAGCCGCTTCTCCACTTGATCGGCCAGGAAGGCGTGTGCGTCTGCCCCCACCCCGCCCCCGGCCACCCGGGGGGACGAAGGGGGCAATGGCCCGGCCCTCTTCGCGGCCACCGCCGACCCCGCGGGCGCGGCCTTCTTCGCTTTCGTGGCTCCACCCTTCGTTTCTGCCTTCTTCTTCAAATACCCCTCCTCGTTCCTGCGCCCGTCGCCTACGACCCCCTCAACTCTCCTTGGCCTTGCCCCCGTCGGGGAGGCCGAGTTTCTTGAGCAGCGAGATCCGGATGAGCGCCAAAACGCTGTGCCGGATCTTCGAGAGATCGCCGCCCGCGGTGCCGAAGCGGCTGGTCATCTCTTCATTGCACTGGCGGATGGCACCTTCCAGGGTGGTCACCAGATCGGAGGCACCGGGGTGGCCCACCGCTAGGGCCTGCAAGCGGGCCCAATCCTCTGGGCGGCGCGGCTCGCCCCGTCCGATCTCCCGCTCCGCAATCGCGAGAAGCATATCGCTCAGCTGCTGGTTGGAGGGCCCGCTCTCTCCCGCCGGGGCCTGGGCGTCCCCCTCCGGGCGGGGGCTCGGGTCGACTCTGGGCTGGTCGGTGAGGCCCAACTTCTTGAGCAAGGACACTCGAATCAGCTGCGCCACGCTGTGCCGGATCTTGCTGGCGTCCAGGCCCGTGCTCCCGAAGCGGCCGGCCACCTCCTGATTGCACTGCTGGATGACTCCTTCGAGCGCGGTCACCAGGTCAGAGGCACCCGGGTGGCTCAGGGCCAGGGCGTGCAGCCGGGTCCAGTCCGCAGGATCGCGGGCTTCGCCCCGTCCGATCTCCCTGTCCACGATCGCCATCAGAAGATTGTTGAGCTGCTGGCTCTGCTGCTGGGAGGAGCCGTTCTTCCCCGTCGATATCGGCGAACCCCCCTCCGGGGAGGCCTTGGTCCCGTCAGCTTTCGGTCGATCGGACATGAGACCTCCTCGAGGGCCTGATTCTACATCCCTAAACGGGTCGTTGCCGGCAGCATCCGTGACGGTCCGGGGGGGGATGCGATATCATACGCTGCGACCCATCGACGTCACCCCCTCGTGCAAGCGGCGGGGCGTCCGTTCAGGGTCCGGGGCCGCTTCGCATCCTGCCGGCGGCGGCAGGGCGGATCGCCCGTGGTTTCCACAAGAGACCGGGGAGAGAAGGTTCCAGCATGGGACTCTTGGACCTCTTCAAGGGAAAGTTCGTGGATCCTACCTACCCTGGGGTCCACGCAGGGGGGGACATCATCACCACCACCCTGGACGCGGTCGTGAAGTGGGGCCGTAAGTCCTCGCTTTGGCCGATGCCCTTCGGCACGGCCTGCTGCGCCATCGAGTTCATGGCGGTCTCCTTCTCGCACTACGACATCGCGCGCTTCGGGGCGGAGGTGCTGCGTTTCTCGCCGCGCCAGGCCGACCTCATGTTCGTAGCGGGGACAATCGTGGACAAGCAGGGCCCGATCCTGAAGACCATCTACGACCAGATGCCGGAGCCCAAGTGGGTCATTTCCATGGGTGTCTGCGCTTCCTCCGGGGGCTTCTACCGCTCCTACCACACCATGCAGGGAATCGACGAGATCATCCCCGTGGACGTGTATGTGCCGGGTTGCCCGCCCGCCCCCGAGGCCCTGCTCGCGGCGATCATGAAGATCCAGGAAAGGATCAAGAGGGGAGAGCAGGCCAAAGCGCCGCAGGGAGCGCACCGGCTGGGAGCCTCGGGAGAGGGGGCCATCGACCGGCGGGCCCGGCGGCAGGCTTGGGCCAAAGATGACGCGGAACGGCTGAAGCAGGGCCTCCCCCCGCGGGGCGTGATCCCGCTCCGGGTCATCCCGCCTGCGCCCCCCGAGACAAACCGTGGCTAGCACCGTCGAGAACGCCGCCGGCGCCGCGGGCTCGAGTAGCCTCTCGACGCGTGTGCTTCGCGAGGCACTGGGCGAGGACGTGCAGGCAGTGGAGGAGTTCCGGGGGGATCTCGCCGTCAAGGTCTCCCCCCGCGCCTGGGTCAGGGCCGCCACCCTGGTCCGCGATCATCCGGAGCTCGACTTCAAGCTCTTTCTGGACCTTTGTGGAGTGGACTACCTCGATAAGGAAGACCACCGGGACCGTTTTGAGGTGGTCCTACATGCCTACTCCGTGTCCCAGAGGCACCATCTGCGGCTCAAGACGGGCCTGGCGGAGAGCGACCCCACCCTGGACACCCTCGTCGGCGTCTACAAGGGGGCCAACTGGTTCGAGCGGGAGGCATGGGATCTCTACGGCATCGTGTTCCGGGGCCACCCGAACCTGACCCGTCTCCTGACCCACGAGGCGTTCGTGGGCCATCCCATGCGCAAGGACTACCCCACCGCCAAGCGCCACGTGCTCAAGACCCCCAAAACCCACCTGCTCGACGTGGCTCAGGCCGGCCCGGGCATGATCATCAACATCGGTCCCTCCCACCCCGCGATGCACGGCGCTTTTCGGGTCCAAGCCCGGCTGGACGGCGAGACCATCGTGGAGTCGGAGGCCGAGATCGGCTACATGCACCGCAACTTCGAGAAGATGGCGGAGGAGCGGACCTACTGGCAGGTTATCCCCTACACCGACCGCCTCAACTACTGCTCGGCCTTCATGAACGGCCATGGTTGGGCCCTGGCCGTGGAGAAGCTACTGGGGATTAAGGCCCCCCCGCGGGCGGAGGCCGTGCGGGTGATCCTCTCCGAGTTCTCCCGAATCATGGACCACTTCGTGTGCATCGGGGCGAACGTCGTGGACCTGGGAGCCATCACCCCTATCTTCGTGTTGTTTCGCGCGCGGGAGATCATCTACGACCTCCTGGAGGCCTGCTGTGGCGCCCGCCTCACCGTCTCCTACGTGCGGATCGGGGGTCTGGCCGAGGACGTACCCGAGGACTTCGAGGCGCGCTGCCGTCAGGCCATGAAGAGCGTGCAGGAGGTTACGGACCAGGGCCACCGCCTGCTCACCCGCAACGTGATCTTCGCCCGGCGCTTCCGGGACGTAGGGGTGATGCCGGCCGTGGACGCGCTCTCCTGGGGGTGGGTGGGGCCCTGTCTCCGCGGCTCGGGGGTCGCCTACGACATCCGCAAGGATCACCCCTATTCGGGCTATGAGGAGTATGACTTCGATGTGCCGGTGGGCGCGGTGGGTGACTGCTACGACCGCTATCTCGTGCGCATGGAGGAGATCCGCCAGAGCCTGCGTATCATCGAGCAGGCCCTGGGCAAGCTCCCCCCGGGACCGGTGATCGTGGACGACAAGAAAGTGGCCCTCCCCCCGAAATCCGAGGTCTACAGCAACATCGAAGCCCTCATGAACCACTTCAAGCTGGTCTACGAGGGCATCCTGCCCCCGCGGGGGGAGGTCTACGGATACACGGAGGCCGCAAACGGCGAGCTCGGCTATTACATCGTGAGCGACGGGCAGAAGCATCCGTGGCGGGTCAAGGTCCGGCCCCCCTGCTTCAACATCTACCAAGCCTTCCCGGAGATGATCAAAGGGAGGATGCTGGCCGATGCCGTCGCGATCATCGGGGGCCTCAACGTCGTAGCGGGCGAGCTGGATCGGTAACCCATGCCAAAGTGCACGATCGACGGGAAGGAAATCGAGGTCGCGGCGGGGGTCACCGTCCTCCAGGCCGCCCTCGAGCACGGGATTCCCCTCCAGTACTTCTGCTGGCACCCCGACCTTCCCGTCGATGGCAACTGTCGGACCTGCATGGTCGAGATCGAGAAGCTCCCCAAGCTGCAGATCGCCTGCAACACGATGATCACCGAAGGCATGGTCGTGCACACCACGAGCGAGAAGGCCAAGCAGGCCCAGCGGTCGGCCCTCGAGTTCCTCCTCATCAACCACCCCATCGACTGCCCGGTCTGCGACCAGGCCGGGGAGTGCTACCTCCAGGACAACTACATGGCCCACGGCCTGTACGACTCCGAGGTGCGTCTGGAGGACAAGGTCCGCAAGCGCAAGGTGGTGGACTTGGGGCCCATCATGCTCGACGCCGAGCGCTGCGTGCTCTGCTCGCGCTGCCTCCGCTTCGAGCGCGAGGTCACCGGCACCAACAGCTTCGAGTTCGTGGAGCGGGGGGATCACACCCAGATTGCCACCTTCGAGAACCGGCCCCTCACCCACGACTACGCGGGGAACCTGGCCGATGTGTGTCCGGTGGGAGCGCTGCTCTCCCACGACTTCCGCTTCAAGCAGCGGGTCTGGTTCCTCACCTCCACCGACTCCGTCTGCGCGGGCTGCTCCACCGGCTGCAACATCTACGTCGACCATCGGGACGGCGAGGTGCAGCGCCTGCGGCCGCGCCGCAACGTGGAGGTGAACAAGTCCTGGATCTGCGACCCCGGGCGCGCTTCCTACAAAGAGATCGCCCTCACCAGCCGGGTCGCAATGGCGCGGGTCAGGGGCGTCCTCCCCGGTACCGGCCCCTCCCTTCCCGGCGCCCTCGACGCGGTCGCGGACCGTCTGCGGGAAGGCGGTCCCGCCGTGGCCTTCGTGGCCTCACCCCGCGCCACCAACGAGGACCTCTTCGCCTTCCGCGCCCTGGCGGAGGCGGTGGGGGGTCCGCTCGATTTCCGGGTGGGCGACCCCCAGCTCAAGGTGCGCGTGCGCTCGGACGGCGTGCTGCTGCGGGCGGACCGGAACCCCAACACCCAGGGCTGCCTGGATCAGGGCCTGGGTCGAACGGGGGTGGACGCCATCCTGACCGGCTGCCGGACGGGCTCCATCCGCGCCTTGCTTCTGCAGGGGCCGGAGCTGCTGCGGCTTCCCGAGGCGGGAGAGGCCCTGGCCCGGGTTTCCTTCATCGCCGTTCTGGCCACCCACGAGGGGCCGGAGCTGGACCGGGCCCATGCCGTGCTGCCCGCGGCGGTGTGGGCGGAGGTGGACGGCACGTTCACGAACTACCAGCGGCGCGTGCAGCGGATCCGGCGGGCCGTTCCTCCCCCCGGGGAGGCGGCCCCGGGCTGGGAGTTGGCGGCTGGCCTCCTCTCCCGCCTGGGCCGGCCCCTCCAAGCCAACTCCGCCCGCGAGGTGTTTGCCCTCCTGGCGCGAACGGTCCCCGGCTACGCCGCCCTCGACTACGCGTCTCTGGGCGCGGGCGGCCGCGTCCTGCCCCTGGCGGAGGGGACGCCACCAGAAGCCCGGGTCCCATAGAGCTATGAGCGCCCGAATCGTGACCGTCGATCGCAACACCCGGCCCGGTGTTTACCCCGTCCTCTTGGGCATGGCCCTGGTCTTCAAGAACCTGGTGCGCACCCTCTTCTTGGGCCACGCTTCCACCATCCAGTTCCCGGAGGAGAAGCGGCCCACGTCCGGCCGTTACCGGGGGGTGCACCTTCTGACCGTGCGCGAGGACGGGACCCCCAAGTGCGTGGCTTGCTACATGTGCGCCACCGCCTGCCCCGCCGAATGCATCTACATCGAGGCCGGGGAGCGGCCGGAGCAGACGATCGAGAAGTACCCCACCCGGTTCGAGATCGATCTCCTGCGCTGCGTCTACTGCGGCTTCTGCGTGGACGCCTGCCCGGAGGAGGCCATCTTCATGAGCCGCGAGAACGACCTCGTGGGGACGAGCCGGGAGGAGCTGATCATCGACCGCGACCGGCTGATGGAGCGCGGCAAGTTGGTCGAGTTCGGCCCCGGGTACCGCCCCGACCAGCACGACGTCCGCCGCCCCGTGCGCATCGCCGCCCTGGAGCGACTGAAGAAAGAGCACGGGATCGTGCCCGGCGCCTAGGGGACGGTCGCGGCCTTCGGCTTCTGGGCGTAGGGATCGACGGGCCGACTGTAGAGGTAGCCCTGGCCGAAGCGGACGCCGATTTGGCGGAGGGCGTCCGCCTCGTCCTGGGTCTGGATTCCCTCCGCGATGACGGTGGCCCCCACTCCCACCCCCATCTCCAGGATGGCCTTCACCACCTGCTGGCTGACCCGCTTCTGGTGCACGTCCCGCACGAGCCCCATATCGATCTTCAGGTAGCTGGGCTTCAGGGTGACGACCGTCTCCAGCCCCGAGTATCCCGCCCCCAAATCGTCGATGGCGAAGGAGAAGCCCAGGTCCATGAACGAATGCATCGCCTCTCGATACAGGTTCAGGTTCTCGATGACCTGGCGCTCGGTGATCTCTAGGGTCACGAAGCGGGGGGAGAGGCGGGGGCCCAGATAGTCGAGCACGCCCCGCCCCAGGAAGCTGCTGTCGCGGATGGTGGCGGGGACGGTGTTCACGAACAAGCGCCCGGGGGCCCCGAAGATCTCCCAGTCCACGAAGGCCTGGCGCCGACAGGAGCGCTCCAGCTCCTCGGTGAGACCGTGGCGAGCGGCCCGGCCAAAGAGCGCCAGGGGGAGCTCGAGATCGGTCCCCCGGGGTCCGCGGGACAGTCCCTCCCAGCCCATCGCCTGCCGGCTCTCCATGTCCACGATGGTCTGGAAGGCTGTCCAGATGTTGCGGTTGTAGATGATTTCCAGCAGCCGCTCCCGCTGGTCGCGATCGCGGAGGCGCCGCCTGAGATCGGCGGAGGTGACAGCGTCCTCGATGACCCGCAACACCAAACGCTCCTCGCTTTCCAGCGGGCTCCAGAGCACCACCCCGTAGCCCACGTCGACGGCGGGCCGCTCGCGAAGGTAGGGGGTGGTGAGGCGGCCGATGCGGGGGGTCAGGAATTCCTCCACCCGGTCCGCCAGCTTGCGCAGGTCAGAGGCCGCGAAGATGGTCTCTCCGAGGCGACGCCCCCCGAGGAAGAGCAGGAAGCGGTCCCCCTCCCGCTCGTCTCGGGTGATGAGATCCCCCTGGCGGAAGCGCTCCCTCATCTCCTCCAGAATGGGATCGATCTGGGCATAGAGGCTCTGGAAGGTCTGGCCGCCGAAGCTGCGCTCGATGTGAGCCAGGGGTCCGAGGTCCACCAGCACCGCCCCCAGGCAGCCGTGCTGGCGCAGGATCTCGCTCACCTGATCTTGTACGTCCCGGAAGGTCGGGATCCTCATCGCCCCCCAATTGTGCGCCCGCCCCCCGCGATTTCAAACCAGGGGCGGCGCCTCCCCCGACGGCCTCCGCCCGCGTCCGGCCACGACCCAGAGCGCCGCCCCCAACACGAGGAGGACGAGGAGCGTGCGGGCCTGGGTGACGGAGCGGGTCAAGAGCCAGGCGCAGGAGAGAGAGCCCAGGACCGCGATGGGGACTGCCCCCGCCAGGCGGAACCCCGGCTCCTCCTCCGGCCGCCGTCGGCGCAGCACGGGCAGAGCCGCACAGGTGAGACCGTAGGTCACGAGGCGGACGAACGCGGACGCGGTGGCGATGGTCTCGAAGGTCCCGGAGAGGGCCAGGCCCAGAACGAGCGCGCTGTAGACCAAGATCGCGACATGAGGCGTGTGGAAGCGGGCGTGGACACGGGCCAGGATCCCCGGCAGCTCCCCGCGCTCCGCCATGGAGAAAAGCACCCGGGGAGACTGGAGGGTGGTCCCTGTGGCATAGCCGGAGATCGAGACCATGGCTGCCGACGCGGCAAGCGTCACCCCCAGGGGCCCCAGGAGAACCGCGTAGGTGGCGGCCAGGGGCGCCCGAGCCAGGGCGACTCGGGGCAGCACGCCGAGGATCACCAGTTGTACGAGCAGGTAGACGGAGGCGATGATGGCCAGCGCCACCAGGAGTGCGAAGGCGCTATCGCGGCGGGGGTCGCGGGCCTCCGCGGCGGGGATGAGGGGGGCCTCGAAGCCGCCGTAGGCGAAGACCAAGAGGAGGATGGCCCGAGTCCAATCGGGCTCGGGCACGGTCTGGGTGGCGAGTACCTCGGGGCGGATGTGGGGGAGCCCGATTGCTACGAGCAGGGCTAAGGGAGCCAGTTTGGCCACGGTGAAGACATCCACGGTCCAGGCCGCTTGGCGCACTCCGATCACGTTGATCGCGGTGATCATGCTGACCACCGCGGCCATGACGAGGGCGCGGCCGAGGGGTGAGCTGGCGGGGGCGAGCAGGGTGGCCAGGTACTCCACGAACACGTTGAGGCTGGCGGCGAGGGCGGTGACGCGGATCCAGAACGTGAGCCAGCCCGCCTCGAACCCCACGAAGGGACCGAAGGCCTCGCGCGCGTACAGGTAGGGCCCACCCGGGTCGGGGAAGCGGCTCGCCACCTCCGCGAAGCACAGCACGACCGCGAGCACACCCAGCCCGACGAGCACGATGAGCAGGGGGCTGAGAGCCCCGGCCGCGGCGGCGAGGGCCGCCGGCATGCCAAAGATCGAGCTGCCGATGACGGCGTTGACGACGGCCGCGGTCAGATCCCAGCGCCCTATGGCGCGGACGAGAGTCGGGCGGGGAGCAACGGGGGGCGGCATCGATGCCGCTCATCATAAGCGAGAGGGTGCGCGCGCCGTGGGGAGGGGGGTGGCATAATGGCCCGCGTCTTAGGGTCGCGGAGGGGGAACGCCCGTGAGGAGGCTCTGTCTGGCGGTGGTCGTGCTCGCCCTGGCTTCCGAGGTGGCGGGCGAAGGAGGAGAGACTATCCTCGTCCACTTCGCGGACGGGAGCAGCCTTCCCCTGCGGTCCTGGTCGCTCTCCTACGAATACTCCGCCTGGCAGCGGGGGGAGTCTCCGGCCCTCGCCACAACCGCCCGCAAGGAGGCGAAGGAGCTCTGGGCCGGGAAGCGCGCCCTTCCCGTTGCCGGCCTCATCCTGGAGATTCAGTACAGCCAACTGGAACGCGGCCAGGAAGTGGAGGGGGAGATCCGGCCGGTGGTGGTCGCGGTGGCCAAGAGCCTCACCATGGTGGCCGCGGACGGGAAGCGGACCGTCCTCAAACCGGATCCTCCCCACCGCGACCTCATGGCCCCGGGCCCGGAGAGCACCTTGGTGCAGGCGCGCAGTCTGGACCTTCGGGGCGAGACCCTGACCGGCACCAAGCGCGACCTCTGCCTGCTCTCCTACTCGGCCTTCGTGCAATGCTCGAGCGAGGCCGACCAGCGCGTGGTCAAGATCCAGTTCCCCCCCTGAGCCCCTTCAGTCCTGCCGTTTGCCCTCCGGAAGGCGGTCGGCCGCGCGCAGAGCGCGCCGCAGGAGGAACTCGATCTGCGCGTTCAGGCTGCGCAGATCGTCGTTGGCCCAGCGCTGGACGGCGAGCAGGACCTCGGGGTCAATGCGCAGCAGGAACGTCTTTCGCTCGGCCACCTTATTGATAGATGGAGCCCGTGTTCACCACGGGCTGGACCTCCCGGTCTCCGCAGAGCACGACCAGCAGGTTGCTGACCATGGCCGCCTTGCGCTCCTCGTCGAGCTGGACGAGCTTGCTCGCGGAAAGACGCTCCAAGGCCAAATCCACCATCCCCACCGCTCCTTCCACGATCTTCTGGCGCGCGGCGATGATGGCCCCCGCCTGCTGCCGCCGGAGCATGGCGGCCGCGATCTCCGGGGCGTAGGCCAAGTGGCTGAGGCGGGCCTCTATGACCTCGACCCCCGCCTTGGCCAGACGCTCTTGGATCTCGTGTCTCAGATCCTTGGCCACCTCCGCCGTGGCGCCGCGCAGCGAGACCTTGTGCTCCTCGTGGGTGTCGTAGGGGTAGCGGGTGGCCAGGTTGCGGACCGCGGCCTCGCTCTGCACCTTGACGTAGTTCTCGAAGTCGTCCACTTCGAAGCAGGCCTCCGCGGTGTCCACCACGCGCCAGACCACGACCGCCGCGATCTCGACGGGATTCCCGTCGGTGTCGTTGACCTTCAGGAGAGAGCTCTCGAAGTTGCGCACGCGCTGGGAGACCCGCCGCTTGGAGTAAAAGGGGTTGGCCCAGCGAAGCCCCGCGGCGGTGACCGTCCCCCGGTAGTCGCCGAAGAGCTGCAGGACCAGGCCCTCGTTGGGATTGACGACGAAGAGGCCTGCGAAGGAGATGACGACCAGGAACAGCCCCGCCACGCAGGCCAGAACCCCCCCCATGGACGCCTCCCGCGCCGCCCCTATGAGGCCCCGGCCCAGAACGGGCAGGAGCACGAACAGGACCACGAGTGCGACCAACCCCGAGACTGCGGAGTGCTTTCTCTCCCGGATCATGGTGAGGCCTCCTTGTGATTTCGTTATGATATCACAAGGATAGCACTAGTCAATCCGCCCAGCGAGGCGCGACAGGGATCAGGGGCAGGTCTCGGCGATAGTATTGACGCGTTTCCGGATGGCCTCCAGGCTGGTGCGGCCGGCGACCGTCCGAACGCTGCCCGCCACCGCGTCCAAGCGCCGGTTGGCCTCGGGCAGCGCCGCTTTGACCGCGTCGCAGTCGCCCGCGGCCCGGACGACGGGGTTGGCCGCGCCGTTGGCCTCGCTCAGAGCGCCCGTGTCCGAGACCACGTCCGCCGCCTGGGCCCCGAAATCCTTGGCCGCGGGCGCGGCACCCTCCGGCTTCTTCTGACAGGCACCGAGGAGCAGCGGGAGCACGCCGGCTAGGAGGGCGGTCTTGGGCACCTTCATTTGATCGGCTCTCCCCCTTCAACTCGGGTCAAGTACTGAAGAAGCGTGGGCTCCTTGTGTCCCAGCGCGCGCGCCTTCCCTGCCGCCTTCTTGAAATTCTCCGCGTCCTTGAGGCCGAAGTAGGCCCAGGCGAGCGAGGCCTGGACCCGGGCGTTCTCCGGGGCGGCGCTCGCGGCCTTTTGGAGGGCGCCAATCGCCTCCTTGTAGCGCTTGGCTCCGAGCTGCGCCTCCCCGAGATAGATCCAGGCCTCGGGCCGGCTGTACCCCGGATCCATTGTGATCTTGGTCAGCTCGGCGACTGCCCGGTCGTATTGCTTGAGGTCGGAGAGCACCGCCCCTAGGTTGGTGCGGTACTCGGTGTTCGCGGGATCCGCGGCTACCGCCTTTTCGTAGGCGCCGAGGGCCGAGGTCGGGTCCCCTTGCAGAGCGTGGAGCACAAACCCCAGGCGGAAATGGGCCTCCGCGTTGGCGGGCTCGAGCTCGATGGCCTTCTTGAGCTCCGCCACCGCCGGAGCGGCCTGACGTTTGGCGATGAAGACGCGGGCCAGGCCAACCCGCACCTCCGCCGCGTTCGGGTTCTCGTCGCGCAGGGCGGTCAAGTCCTGGACCGCCAGCTCCACCTGGTTCTTGGGCAGGTAGTCGAGAGCCTTGGCCACCTTCACCTGCCGAACCAGCCGCTGAGCCTCAGGGTCGTTCTCCGCCATGGCCGCCGCCGTGGCCGCGTCTCCCTCCGCTTCCGCGGCGCGGTTCAAGGCCATCTTCACCCGGGCCGATTCCTTGTAGGCTTCGATCGCGCCGGGGGCGGCTTCGAGGACCTTCTTCAGGAGCGGCTCGGCCTCCGCGGCCCGGTTGGTCTTCCGCAGCACGCGGGCCAGGCCCAGGCTGGGCCCGACCCCGCTCGGCTGGGCGGCGAGGGCGGACCGGTAAGACGCCTCCGCCGCGGCGAGGTCGCCCTGGGCCTCCTGGGCGTAGCCGAGGGCCTCCGTGGCCGCTACCCCGCCCCCTGCCCCGGCCTTCCGGGCCAGAGCCACCGCCTCCTCGCCCTTACCCTCGCGGGCCCGCGCGCGCGAGAGGGCCAGCGTGGGCCACACGCCTTCGGGGTCCGCGGCCACGGCCGCCTGAGCGCTCGCGGCGGCCTCGGCCATCCCGCGCACGCCCTCCACGACGGAGAGGCGGCCCAGGGCCTCGCCCTTGGCGCCCCCGCTCAGCTTCTCGGCTGCGGCCTTGTAGGCGTCGATGGCCAGATCGAGGTCGTACCTCGCCTCCAGCAGGCGTCCCAGACGAAGGGACGGCTCGCCCGTGGCCCCGGGCAGGGCCGCGGCGCGCCGCAGCAGGTCGAGGCCGGCGTCGACCTCCCCCGCCGCAGCCTTTTCGTCCGCCTGCTTAAGGAGGTCGTCGACGGTGGCGCCCGCCTTGGCGGGGGCGGGTTTCTTCTCGTCCTTCTTGCCTTTATCGTCCCCACCCGCGGGCAGGGCCACGAGAAAGGCCAGGAGCCACACCCATCGCTTCATGGCATCCTCCTGGTTCGTTGCCGGGGACCGCTTCGCCCGGGGATCGTAGGCCCCCGCCGGCGCCAGCGTCAAGGTCAATCGATGGCGTTCAGGATGGCCTGGAAGTCCTGGCCCAGGCGCAGCAACTCCTCGATGGCAGGACGAATCTCCGAACGCTGCGCGCGCAGGGTCTGCACCTCCACCCGCTTGAGAGTGCGGAGGAGACCCTGGATCGCCTCCAGGGGCGACTGCTGATTGCGGTGGGCCAGGTAATCGAGCTCCAGCTCGGCCATGGGCCGTGCCTCCTCCGGCCGCTCGGGGTCGAGCTGCTGGGCGAAGCCGGTCTTGTGTTGATCGTCGTAGCGGGCCATGCGGGTCCAGAGGCTGATGTCGTCCCCGGAGCGGAGCACGTTGCGGTTCTCCGCCCCGTAGGCGCCGCTCCGGGGTTTGGCAAAGGCCCATCGAAAGAGCACCTCCTCCATTTCCGGACGAAGCCAGAGGTCCTCTTCCCGCAAGCCGAAGCGCTGACGCGCGTAGCCGGGCTCCAGGACGCGCTGGAAATAGCCCTGGTCCTGGTCCCCGAAGCCCTCCCCTTCGGGCAGACGGCCCTCGAAGCCATCCCGGAAGTGGCTGAAGGCGACCGCGGTCTGGATGGACCGTCGAGCCTTCCAGAGGGAGATGCTGACGAGGCCGGCGACCTGCTCGAGGATCGCATCGTCGAGCCGCAGGGGCACGTCACCGCAGGCGGCGTGGAAGTGGTCCAGGTAGAGCGAGTAGATATAGAGGTTGGTGGCGTAGGGCTTCCACTGCTGGGCGTGGGTGATGTGGCGGACCCCCAGCAAGCGGGGCAGCAACTCCCCGAGCTCGCCTTCGTCCCGGGCCGCCAGGGGATGGACCTCCAGCTCGTCGGTCGCCGCGATCACGCGGTCGTAACGAGCGACCACCGCTTCCTGGTCCAGCGCCCGGCCGGGGTCCAGGCTCCGGTGGTCGCGGGCCCGGGCCAGCCGCGCCCTCTCCCTTTCGTAGTTGCGGCGGATCGTGCGGAGGGCCACCGTCCGCGTGTTGCCCTCCACCACCAAGTAGCGACCGGGGGTCGGGGGCGGCTCCCAAACGAGCATGGCGTCCACGGGCGTCCAGCCCATGCCCAGGATGGAGTTGATGAGGGCCCCCACCCTGTACTTCTTGCGAATTTGCTGCTCCAGCTCCGCCTGCACCCCGTCTTCGAAGAAGGTGCCCGGGTTTGTGTAACCCGGCCGGTGCTCGTTGGCCAGGCGCGGGTTGTTGGGATCGAGGAACAACCGGTCCAGACTCACCTTGATCGGATACTTGAGGCCGACGGGCATTCCTGAGTCCTCCTCCTGGCCACGATTCTATCCCTATCCCGCGCGGAAGAGCGCTGACAGGACGGCGCCCGGTGTGACACCATAGCCGCAGGCACCCATGGCCAACACGCGGACCCACTTCCGCACCTGCAACCTCTGTGAGGCCATGTGCGGCATCGCCATTGATGTGGAGGGCCCCCGGATCCTCGCCATCCGGGGGGACAAGGAGGATCCCTTCAGCCAAGGCCACATATGCCCCAAGGCCGTGGCCCTGAAGGACGTTCACGAAGACCCCGACCGCTTGCGTCGGCCGCTGCGCCGGACGGGGGCGACCTGGGAGGAGGTGGGCTGGGAGGAGGCCCTGTCCTTGGCCGCGGAGGGGCTGGCCGCGGTGCAACGGGTCCACGGGCGGAACGCAGTGGCCGTGTACCAGGGCAACCCGGTCGTCCACAACTACGGCTCCCTGCTCTTTGGCCAGCTCCTCCTCAAGAGCCTGGGCACGCGCAGCCGCTTCTCCGCCACCTCCGTGGATCAGCTCCCCCACATGCTGGCCTCCTACTTGATGTTCGGACACCAACTCCTTTTGCCCGTCCCCGACCTCGACCGCACGGACTTCCTGCTCATCCTGGGCGCCAACCCGGTTGCCTCCAACGGCAGCCTCCTCACCGCTCCCGGCGTGGAGAAGCGGCTCCGCGCCCTCCGGGCCCGCGGCGGACACATCGTGGTCGTCGACCCGCGTCGATCGGAAACCGCCGCCCTCGCCGACCGCCACTTCCCCATCCGGCCCGGCGCCGATGCCTTCCTGCTCCTCGCGCTGCTCCAAGTGATTTTCCAGGAGGAACGGATCCGGGAGGGGAGGCTCCTCCCCCTCACGGACGGGCTCCGGGCGGTGGCGGAAGCGGTGGGGCCGTTCTCCCCCGAGGCGGTGGCCGAGCACACGGGAATCGAAGCCCGGGCCATCCGCGTGCTGGCCCGGGACTTCGCGGCCGCCCCCGCCGCCGTGGCCTATGGCCGGGTCGGTGTCTCCACCCAGGAGTTCGGCGGCCTCTGCTGCTGGCTTATCAACGTGCTCAATATCGTGACGGGCAACCTCGACCGCGCGGGGGGCGCCATGTTCGCGCGCCCCGCCGCCGACATTGTGGCCTTCGCCGACCGGATCGGCCAGCGCGGGCATTTCGATAAGGGGCGCAGCCGCGTTCGCGGCCTCCCGGAGTTCGGCGGCGAGTGGCCGCTGGCCGTGCTCGCGGAGGAGATCGAGACCACGGGCCCGGGCCAGATACGCGCCCTCGTGACGAGCGCGGGCAACCCCGTCCTTTCCGCCCCCAACGGAGCCCGGCTCGACCGCGCCCTCAAAGGGCTGGACTTCATGGTCTCGATCGATGTGTACCTGAACGAGACCACGCGCCATGCGCACCTCATCCTGCCCCCCACGTTCGCCCTTGAGCACGCGAACTACGACCTCGTGTTCCACGCCCTCGCGGTGCGCAACACCGCCAAGTATTCCCCCGCCCTTTTCCCGGCCGCGACCGGAGCGCGGGAGGACTGGAAGATCCTGCTCGATCTTGCCACCGCCCTGGAGGTGGCCCGCGACGGGCGGCGGCTCCGCCCGGCCCTGAAGCGCGCGCTTCTCAAGGCCATCGGGCCCGACGGTGTCGTGGCCTTCCTCCTCCGCGACGGACCCTACGGCGCGGGCTGGCTGCCGTTTCGCCGGGGCCTGACCCTGAGCGCGGTGAGAGGGGCTCCCCACGGGATCGACCTGGGGGCCCTCGAGCCCTGCCTGCCCGACCGCCTCTACACGCGCGGGAAGCGGATTGACCTAGCGCCCTCCCGGCTGGTCGAAGACGTGGCGCGCGCCCGCACTGCCCTGGCCGCCCCGAGGCCGACGGGACTGCGTCTCATCGGCCGCCGCGACCTGCGCAGCAACAACTCCTGGATGCACAACAGCCCGCGCCTTACGAAAGGCCGCGATCGCTGCACCCTCTACATGCACCCCGCGGACGCCCGCGACCGCGGTCTGGAGAACGGCCGGCGCGTGCGCGTCACCTCCCGGGCGGGTTCGGTGGTGGCTCCGCTCGAGGTCACGGAGGCCATGATGCCGGGGGTGGTGAGCCTGCCCCACGGGTGGGGCCATGACCGGGAGGGAACCCGCCTGACCGTGGCCAGGGCCACCCCCGGGGTGAGCCTCAACGACCTGACCGACGAGCGCCTCGTCGACGCCCTCTGCGGGAATGCGGGTTTCAGCGGAGTGCCGGTCCAGGTAGCGGCTTTCGGCTGAATGATTTGCACTCACCCCTGCCGGTTGTGCTACAGTGCCAGTAGTTCACAATATCTAGGGGTCTGAATTGGCTTCGATGCGCGTGGAGACGGTCGAGATCATCGGCTTCAAGAGCTTCTGCGACCGGCAGGAGCTGTCCTTCAAGGCCGGTGTGACCGGCATCGTCGGCCCCAACGGCTGCGGCAAGAGCAACATCTCCGACGCGATCTCCTGGGTCCTGGGTGAGCAGAGCGTCAAAAGCCTGCGCGGCGCCGCCATGGAGGACGTCATCTTCGCGGGCAGCCAGTCGCGCCAGCCCCTGGGCATGGCCGAGGTCAACCTCAAGGTCTCGGGCCTGAACGGCACCAGCCCCGACGGCAACCCCGAATGCGTCGTGACCCGGCGCCTTTACCGCAACGGCGAGAGCGAATACCTGATGAACGGGCACGTCTGCCGTTTGCGGGACATCCACGAGCTGTTCATGGACACCGGCCTCGGCTCCAAGGCCTACTCCATCATCGAGCAGGGCAAGATCGGGCTCATCCTTTCCAGCAAGCCCGCGGACCGGCGGGCCCTCATCGAGGAGGCGGCCGGGATCACGAAGTACAAGGCGCGCCGGCGCCAGACCTCGCTCAAGCTGGAGGCCGCCCAGCAGAACCTCCTCCGCGTCAACGACATCGTCCACGAGGTGGAGAAGCAGCTAGAGAGCCTGAAGCGGCAGGCGAGCAAAGCCCGGCGCTACCGGGTCGTGCGCGAGGAGATGCAGGGAGTGGAGCGGGTGCTCTTCGGCCGCCGCTTCCTCGACCTGCAGGAGCGGGCCAAGAGCCTCGAAGAGCGCCGGCGGGTGGAGGCCGAGCGCGAGCAGGCGGTTACCATCGCCCTCGAGGCCGAGGAGGCCCACACCGAAGCCCGCCGCCATGCCCTCTACGAGGAAGAGGCCCGCTTGGAGGCGGTCCGCCACCGCCTCCACGAGCTGACCCTGTCCGTAGACCGCCACCAGAGCCGGAGTGGCTACTGCCAGCAGCAGATTACCGAGACGCGCACCCGGGCCGCGGAGGCGGCGGTGGAAGCGGCCGAGCTGGAGGCCCGCGTGGGCCCGCTCGCGGAGGCGCTGCTCGTACGGCGGGGGGAAGAGAGCCGGCTGCGGGCCGAGCGGCAAGCGGCGGAGCAGGATACACAGACGGCGGAGGCGGCGGTTCAGGAGGCGGCCGCCCACCAAGCCGCCCTCGAGGCCAAGCAGGAGCAAGCCCGCGACGGCCAGGTGGGGATCATGGGCCGCACCGCCGCCCTCCAGAATGCGCGCGCGTCGGTCTCCGCGCGGGCGGAGCGGGCGGGGACCGATCTTCTCAAACTGGCGGCGGAGCGGCAGGAGCTGGAGCGCGAGCAGGCGCGGGTCGTCGAGCTGCGGGAGGGCGCCCGCATCCTGGGCGAGGAGGCGGAGTCCCTCCGGGCCGGGTTCCTTCGGGAGAGGGACGACGCGGCCCGGCGCGCGGGCGAGGCCCGAGCGCGGGCCGAGGCCCGGGCCCACGAGGCCGACCTCCAGCAGAGCGACCGGGACAGCCTGGCCGGCCGGCGGGCCTCGCTCGAAGAGATCGTGGCCACGCACTCCGCCTTCGACGAGGGCACGCGGGCACTGCTCGCGGGACCGGCCGGGATCGAGGTGCTGGGGGTGGTGGCCGATGCCCTCGAGACCGACTCCGCCCATGAGCGCGCGGTGGAGGCCTTCCAGGGCGACAGCTTGCAGGCCGTGCTCACCCCCGACGCCTCCCATGCCCTCCGCGGCATCCGCTACCTAGAGGAGGCGGGCGCCGGCCGCGGCACCTTCCTGCCCCTGGCCACGGCGGGGGCGGCCCGGCCGGGCGGCCCCCTCCGCGAGATCGCGGAAAAGGAGCCGCGGGTGCGCGGTCTCTTGAGCGACCACTACCGCGTGACCGGCCCTCACGCCGCCGCCATTCACGCCGCCCTGCCCGACGCCCTCGTGGTCGAGAGCCTGGAGGACGCCTTAGAGATCGCGGCCCGTCACGGGGGGGTGGCCTGCGCAACCCTGGTCGGGGAGACGCTTCGGGGGTCCTTGGTCCAGGGCGGCCGCGACGTCCGGGGGCTGCTCGCCCCGCGCCGGGAGATCCGCGAGATCACGGCCCGGCAAGGGGAGCTGGAGGCGCTACTCGCGGCTACCCGCAGCGAAGAGGCGAGGGAGGCCGGGGGCGCGGAGGCCGCAGCCGAGGAGGCGCGCCGGTTGGACGAGCGCATCCACGCGGCGGAGAAGGAGCTGGTGGTGGTCCGCCGCGACGCGGCCGCGGCGGAGGAGGAGGGAGTGCGGCTCGACCGCAAGGCGGCCGTGCTGGAGACGGAGCGGAGCCAGGCCGAGGAGGAGCAGAGCGCGGCCGCCGTCCGAATGGCCGAGATCGAGCATGCGCTCCAGGCCGCAGAGGCGGAGCGGGAAGAGGGCAGTTCGCGCCTGGCAGGCCTGGCTACGCTGGTGGTGGAAGCACGGGCCGCGGCGGAGGCCACCCAGGCCCGCTGGTCGGAGGCGCGGAGCACTCTGGCCGCCCTTCGCGAGCGCCTGGCCGCGGCGGAGGCCGAGGGCCGGCGTCTGGAACAGGACCACACCGAGCTCGGGGAGCGGATCGCGGCCGCCCGGGACCGGGTCCGGGAGATGGAGGCCCGGGGGGAGCAGCTCGCGGCCGAGCTTCGGGAGGGCGAGCGGCAACTGGCGGAGGCCCTGGTCGAACGCGACCGCGTGACGGGCGAGGTGGCGGGGGCGGAGGATCGGGTGCGCGATGTGCGCAACGAGCTGGAGGGGCGCGAGCTCGGCCTCAAGGAACGCCGCCGCGAGCGGGAGCTGCTGCGCGACGCGCTCTCCGAGCTGGAGGTCGGGGCCGCCCGAACCTCCTCCGATCTGGACCACCTGGCCCGCGAGTGCCACCAGGCCGTTGGCCAGACCGCGGCGGAGGCGGCCGCCGGCCTCCGCGAGGAGGACCGGGCGGAGGACCTCCCTGCCCTGGAGGCGCGGGTCCAGGAGCTGCGCGAGAAGCTGGACCGGATGGGAGCGGTCAACATCCTGGCCGTGGAGCAGGCTCAGGAGTTGGAGGAGCGCCATACCTTCCTCGTGGCCCAGCGCCAGGATCTGCTGGAGTCCATCGCCGAGCTCGACCAGGCCATCAAGAAGATCGACCGCACGTCCCGCGAGCGCTTCGCGGAAGCTTTCCAGGTCATCAACCAGCACTTCGGCGAGATCTTCCGCCGGCTCTTCGGGGGCGGCACCGCCGGGCTCTCCCTCATCGACGAGGAGGACCTCTTGGAGAGCGGCATCGACGTGATGGCCCAGCCCCCGGGCAAGCGGCTCCAGAACGTCATGCTGCTGTCGGGAGGGGAGAAAGCCCTCACTGCTATCGCGCTCCTCTTCGCGATCTTCCAGCACAAGCCCTCGCCCTTCTGCATCCTGGACGAGGTGGACGCTCCCCTCGACGACGCCAACATCGGCCGCTTCGCCAAGATGCTGGAAGGCATGAAGGACCAGACCCAGTTCGTACTGATCACCCACAGCCGCAAGACCATGGAGATCGCCGACCAGCTCTACGGGGTGACCATGGAGGAGCCCGGCGTCTCCAAGCTCGTGAGCGTCAAGTTCGGCTAGTGCTCTGGGCTCCGCGCCTCCCCGCCCTCGTGGCGGGGCTCCCCCGGGCCCGGGAGGGCGGGACGGAATCAGGCCCCCGGGCTCACGAAAACAACGCCCCCGCCCCGGGGGCGCCGCTCCCCGCATGAAGCCGCGCTCCCTGGCCTTCCTCACCGTCAGCCTGACCACGGCCCTGATCGTGCTCGGCCTCGCCTTGGCCCGCGTTCTGGTGGGCGCCATCAAGTACGGGCACACCCCCCTGCGCAGCGTCTTGGTCGCCGCCCTCGCGGGCGCGCTCGCCCTCTACGCCCTCTTCGTGGTCGTGTGGACCCTGGGGGTACCCAAGCGGCGCCGCTTCCTGCCTTTCGCGGCGGTGGCCTGGTGGCTGGGCGTCGAGTGCGCGGTGCCCCCGTTCCTCTCCTACCCGTTTCTGCCCGAGCAGTACGAGATCATCCGGGACGTGGACCACTGGCCCCGGGACACCGGCAGCCGCCAGTTCAACGCGGACGCCCTGCGTGATACCCCCGACAGCGAGGCCTTCCATGCGGAGGGCCTGAACCTGATCATCCTCGGCGACTCCTTCACCTACGGCTACGGGGTGAAGGCCACGGAGTCCTTTCCCAGCTGCCTGCGGCGGCTCCTCCGCGACGCTTATCCGGGGCGCGACGTGGAGGTGGCCAACTTCGGCTGGATAAGCTCCTCCCCTCTCCTCAGCTACCGCCGCCTGGAGAAGATCGGCGACCAGTACAAGCCCAAGATCGTCGTCCTCTGCGTGGACATGACCGACTTCTCGGAGGACATCCGCTATCAGCTCATGCTCGACCGCCGGGGCCTGTACGCCCTCTACGACCGGATCCCGATCGCCCTCGCGACCTTCGAGCGGCTGGCCCCCGAGACCTACCAACGGTTCCTGTCCTGGACGGTGGGGGGGATTCCCGTGAAGCGCTACTTCGTGACGGAGGCTCCTCTCTCCGAGACCCGGCCCTTCTTCGCACCCCTCGTATTCAACCTGGACAGGATCAACGCCTGGTGCCGGCGGCGGGGCGCCGACTTCGTCTTCGTGCTCCTCCCCCGCTCGCACCAATACAGCGCGCGGGAGGCACCCCACAACTGGGAGAGTCACGAGTACACCCGGCTCGGACCCTACGCCCTCGAGCCCTTCCGCTATTTCGACGAGCTGCGCGGCCACGTGCCCTACCCGGTCGTTTCCCTGCTCCCCGACTTCCAGGCCGCGAAGGAGTTTCCCCTGTACCTGGACAACGATCCTCACTGGAGCGCGGCCGGCAACCGTGTGGCCGCAGAGGCCATCTGGCGGGCCATCCGGCCCTTGGTCGACAAGCGGCTGCCCCCTGCGCCCGCGGGGGCCCGGCTTGACGGCCCCGGGCCCCTGTAAGACCATTTCCGGGTTGATGCGACCGGCGCTATCCATCGTCCTTCCCGCCTACAACGAGGAGGGCAACATCGAGCGGGCGTTCCGGACGGCGGCGGCCACCGCCACGGTCCTCGCCCTCGCCCGCATATGGGCCCGCCTGCGGGGAGAGCGCCGGGCGGCTCTGTCTGCCGGCGCTCGTTCCTGAGCCGCCCTTGAGCCGCCGCCTCGTCGGCTGTTCCCTGCTCTTTCTCATCTGCCTGCTCGTCTGCTTCCCCACTCTCAAAGCCTACTTGGCGGCCGACGACTTCGGCTACCTGAAGCTCTTCCACGACAAGCCGCTCCTGGACTTTCTCCGCCTGGGCGACACCTCGGAGGGGATCTGGGGCTTTCAACTCGACGAGTGGCGACCGCTCTTCGGGCTCCTCTGGAGGGTCGACGGGGCCCTCTGGGGCGTGAACGACGTCGGTTACCACCTGACGAACGTCATCGTGCACGGCCTGGCCACCTGTCTCGTCTTCCTGATCGCGGCCGAGGCGGCGGGGAGCGCGGGGGGGACGGCCTTTCTGGCCGGGCTCCTTTTTGCGGTGGCCCCCGTCCATGCGGAGGCGATCTGCTGGGTCACCGGCCGCACCGACTCCCTGCCCGTGGTGTTCTACCTGGCCGCGGTCCTCTCCTATCTGCGCTTCCGGGCCTCGGGCTCCCGGCTCGCCTACGTCCTGGCTCTGCTCGCGATGGCGTTGGGTCTTCTGGTCAAGGAGATCCTGTTCACCCTGCCCGTGATGCTGTGCGCCTACGAGATCCTGCGGAGCCGGCGGGAGCCGTCGGCGGGGGCCGGCCGGGCCCGAGCCCTCCTGGCCGTGGTCCCCTTCTTCGCCTTCGCGGCCCTCTACGCACTCCTCCGGCGGCTGGCGGTGGGGAGTCTGGGACGCGAGCACCTGCTCACCGGGCAGGCGGTGCGCGAGTTCCTCCATGACCAGCCGATCTATGCCGTCCACCTTCTGACGCCCTTCGGCACCCTGATCCGCGACGGGCGGGCCGCGGGGCACGATCTCCTGCTGGCCGGGCTGGTGGCGGGGACGCTCCTCGCCTGCGGCGCCCTGCCCTTCCTGCGGCGGCCCCGCGATTTCCGGAGCCTGGCCCCCGTCCTCTTCTTCGGCGTGGTCTGGTACGCGATCTCCATATTGCCCCTGGTGGTGACCTATCGGACGCCGCGGCACCTCTATCTCCCCTCGGCCGGGGTGGCGATCGCTCTCGCCTTTCTCGTCCTGCCCTCCCGCGGGGCGGGCCCCTCGCCCGGGCGGTGGGCTGCGGCCACCCTCCTCCTCGGCTTGTACGCGGTGGCTTTCGTCGAGTGCGACGCGGAATGGGTCGCTGCGGGTCGCGCCTCGCGGGCGGCCCGGGCCGCGATGCAGCGACTCCTGGACACGCGGCCCCGCGGCGGTCTGGCCATCCTCCGGGGGGTGCCCCCGCGGGCGCCCGGGGGCTTCGGGTCCATCCGCATGTGGGAGTTCGCCCTTCCCTTCGCCCTCCAACCCCCCTTCAGCCCGAGCGATCCCCTGACGTCCACCACGCTCCTCGAATCGCCTAGCGTCTACTGCTGCCCGCTGACCGTCTGGTGGAGCGACCAGAGGCCCCGCCTCCAGGCCCTGGCCTCGGGCCCCCCCGCGGAGGGCGTGGAGGTCACCGTTCTCGATTGGGACGCTCCCCACAACACCGTCACCGCCCGCCAGGCCACGATCACGCGGGGCTTCTTACAGGAGCAGCTCGAGGCCTCCATCTCGGGCCGGCGGCGCGCCGCCAGGCTTCTCGACGCCTTGAGCGCGGGGGCGGGCCTCGGCCCCACCCCGCTCTCTTCCGCCGACGCGGAGGAGCCCCCCGCCGGGTCGCGACGGCTTCGCTGAGCGCGGCGGGACCGATGACGGCGGCGTGACGGAGCCCGGCCGGGGCAGGGGCCCGGGGAGGGGCTCTTGGGCTAGACTCCCGGGCGTGAATCACCATCCCCGCCGCCTGCTCGTCTTCGCCGCCCTCCTCTTCCTCGCCCCCGGTGGTCGGCTGCCCGCGGAGCCGCCACCCATCCGGCCCCGGCTGGTCCTCGTGCTGACCATCGACCAGATGCGCTTCGACTATTTGACGCGCTTCGGGCCCCTCTTCAAGGGCGGCTTCCGGAGGCTGCTCGACCGCGGGGCGGTCTTCACGAATGCGCGCTACGCCCACGCCTGCACCGAGACCGGCCCCGGCCACGCTACCATCCTCTCCGGTCGGCACCCCAGCCACTCCGGCGTGATCGCCAATGCCTGGTTCGACGCCCTGCTCGGTCAACGAATCAACGTGGTGGACGATCCCGTGGTGTCCACGGTGGGGGGCTCGGGGCGGGGGGCCTCACCCGCGAACTTCATCGGCTTCACCTTCGGTGACTTCCTCAAGCTTCGCTCCCCGGCCTCGCGGGTGGTGGGGGTGTCGCTCAAGGACCGGGGGGCCATCCTCCCCGCCGGCCCGCGCGCGGACGGCGCCTATTGGTACGAGACGGAGGGCGGACGCTTCGTCACCAGCACCTACTATCGGTCCACCCCTCCCGCCTGGCTCGAGGCGTGGAACCAGAGGCACCCGGTGGACGCCCACGGGGGTGGAACCTGGAACCGCCTGCTCAGCGACGAAAGCGTCTACCGGCAGTTCGCGGGCGAGGACGACGTCAAGGGCGAGTGGGACGGCAAGGACACGGTGTTCCCCCACCGGATCCGGGGAATGCCCCCGTCGCGGGAGTTCTACGAGGATTTTCGGCGCACGCCCTTCGCGGACGAGGTCACCCTTGACCTGAGCCTGGCCGCCATGGCCGGCCATGAGCTCGGCGTCCGCGAGGCGACCGACGTGCTCGCCATCAGCTTCTCCGCCACCGACATCATCGGCCACACCTACGGGCCCGACAGCCAGGAGCTCATGGACCAGATGCTGAGGCTGGACCTCACCCTGCAAAGGCTGCTGGACGCGGTCGAGGCCCGGGTCGGCCCCGACCGCACGCTTCTCGTCCTGACCGCCGACCACGGCGTCCTGCCCCTGGTGGAGGTGCTCCAGGCGCGGGGGGTGGACGCCCGCCGCGTCCCCCCCGGGGTCTTCGAGAAGGCGGTGAGCGAGGCTCTGGCCGCCCGCTTCCCGAGAGCCAAAGGCCTCGTCGCGAGCGCGGATGGCCCCGACTTCTACCTCGATCTTGCCGCCCTTCGCCGCCAGGGCTTGCGGCGGGAGGAGGTGGAGGCCACGATCGAGAAGGCCCTTCTGGGAACGGGGGCCATCGCCGCCGTCTACACCCATGCCCGTCTGCTCGGGGAGGCGCCCCCCGACGATCCCTTCTTCCCCCTCTTCCAGAACGCCTTCTTCGAGCCGCGCAGCCCCCACATCGTGTCGCGGGTGAAAGAGCACGTCTATGTCGGGGACAGGACGGGAGGGACGGGCCACGGAACCGCTTACGATTACGACCGCCACGTCCCCCTCGTCTTCCTGGGGGCGGCGATCAAGCCCGGTTCCTACCCCGAGCCCTGCGGCCCGGAGGACATCGCCTTCACCCTCGCTCGGCTCCTGTGGCTCGACTACCCCAAGCTCGACGCCACGCGCGCCCTCACGGAAATGATGCGCTGAGGCCGGGCTCCCGGCAGAAGGCGGCGGTCTCGGGCCGGGTCGCTCATGCTACCATCCGATCGATGGCCGAGCTCGCGGTGCCCCTGCGTGCCGACGCCGAGCCGGGGCTGACGTCCGGGGACTGGGGAAGGGCCCGCGCCCAGGCCCGGGCCCTGGGCCTTCCCTTCGAGCCTCTGGAGGGGGTCCCGGATGATCCCGCCCTCTGGTCAGAGGCGCCCCTGGAGCTGCTGGTGCGCTTCGGCTGCGCCCCCGTGGGCAGGGAGGGGGCGCGCCTCATCCTGGCTTTCGGCGACCTCGAGGACCTCTCAAGGGTCGACGAGCTCGAGTTCCTGCTCGAGCGGCCGCTCGAGGCGGTGGTCGCGCCCGCGGAGCGGGTGGCCGCGCTCCTCCGCCGCCACCGAGGGGGCGAGATCCTGCTCGAGCAGGCCAGCGAGGGCCTGCGCCTGCAGTTCGTGGCCGACGACGAGACGGACGCGGTGGACGACCGCGGCCGGCCCACGGAGAGCCCGATCGTGCGCCTGGTGGACTCCCTCATTCTGGGGGCCATCGACCGACGGGCATCGGACATCCACCTCGAGACCAAGGACCGCGAGGTGCTGGCCAAGTACCGCATCGACGGCGTGCTCTACCCGGCCCTGGAGCCCCTGGACAAGCGGCACCACGAGACGATCCTGAGCCGGATCAAGGTGATGTCCGAGCTGGACATAGCGGAAAAACGCGTTCCCCAGGACGGACGCTTCCGGCTGCGCGTGAAGGGGCGCACCATCGACTTCCGCGTGTCCGTGATGCCCTCCATCTACGGGGAGGACGCGGTCATCCGGATCCTGGACAAGGAGTCGCTGAACGCGGCCTTCCGGCGCCTGCGCCTCGACGTGCTGGGCTTCTCCGAGGCCGATCTGAGGAAGTTGCGCAAGTACGTGACCGAGCCCTACGGGATGGTAGTGGTCACCGGCCCCACCGGCAGCGGCAAGACCACCACCCTCTACGCCGCCCTCTCCGAGATCGCCACCCCCGAGGACAAGATCATCACCATCGAGGACCCGGTGGAGTACCAGATCCCGGGGATCACCCAGGTGCCGGTGAACGAGAAGAAGGGGCTCACCTTCGCCCGGGGGCTGCGTTCCATCCTCCGCCATGACCCCGACAAGATCATGGTGGGGGAGGTCCGCGACCCCGAGACCGCGCAGATCGCGGTGCAGTCCGCCCTCACCGGCCATCTGGTCTTCACCACCGTGCACGCCAACAACGTATTCGACGTGATCGGCCGCTTCCTCCACATGGGGGTGGAGCCCTATAACTTCGTTTCCGCCCTCAACTGCGTCATGGCCCAGCGCCTGGTGCGAGTGCTGTGCATGCGCTGCCGGCGGGAGGCGGAGATCGCGGAGCCCCAGCTTCGGGAGTCGGGCCTCGACCCCGACATCTACCACGACCAGGCCTTCCACGAGTCGATCGGGTGCGAGGAGTGCGGAGGGACGGGCTTCCGGGGCCGGACGGCGGTGGCCGAACTCCTCGACATGTCGGACCGCATCCGGCAGATGATCCTGGAGCGACGCCCGGCCGCGGAGATCAAGCAAGCGGCGCGGGAGGAGGGGATGACCTTCCTCCGCGATTCCGCGCTGGAGAAGGTCTTTGCCGGCGTCACCACCCTGCGCGAGATCAACAAAGTCACCTTCGTGCAGTAACTAGGGGCCCCCCTCCAGCCGCTTGCGGAGCTTCTCCAGGGTGGCCGCGTGGTCGGGGTCGCCGGCCAGGTTGCGGAGCGGGTTGCGGCCGAGCAGCCGCGCCAGGAAAGATCGCCAAGCGCCCCCCTGGCCCCAAAGGTCGTAGAGCTCCTCGCTGCCGTCGGGCCACTGGGTGTAGCGCCAGCGCCGGGTGCGCAGGCTCCGCCCCAGTTCCGGGGGCTGGCGGGGAACGAGCGAGAAGGCCGCCCGCTTCACCGGCGGCCGCGGGTCCTGGAGGAGAGGGAGCAGGCTCACCCCCTCCAGGCCCTCGACCCGCGGCAGGCCGGCCAGCTCGACCAGGGTCGGGTAGAGATCGACCGACTCCACCAGCTGTTCGCTGGGCGAGCCGGGCTCCCGGACGGAGGGCGCGGCGATGATGAGGGGGACGCGGAGCGACTCCTCGAAGAGGGTGTTCTTCCGCCAGAGGCCGGTGTGCTCGCCGAGATGGAAGCCGTGGTCGCTCAGCAGCACGACCACCGTTTGCTCCCAGAGCTTGAGCCGGTCCAGCGCCTCCAGGAGGACGCCGACCTGGGCATCCGCGAAAGAGACGCAGGCATAGTAGGCGGCGGTGGCCCGGCGGCGGAGGTCGTCGTCGGGGGCCTCCACGGGGCCGGTCAGGAACGCCCCCGGCCAGCGGGGGGGATGGCGCGCAATGGCGATCTCGGGGATGTCCTTCCAATCGTCCGACGGCTCGGGGGGGAGGAGGATGCGCCCGGGCGGGTAGAGGTCGAAGTAGCGGCGGGGAGCCACCCAGTGGATGTGGGGCTTGTTGAAGCCGGCGGCGATGAAGAACGGCTTCCCACGGTGGGCCTCGATGAGGCCCGCCACCCGGCGGGCGGTGCGTCCGTCCGGCTCGTCCTCATCCTTGTTGTCGGTGGCGGTCCAGGCCAGGGAGCTCCCCCCCGCCAGCAGACGCTCCTTCCTGGGCGGGGGCTCGTTGGCCTCGTCCCCGGGCAGGTAGGGCGTGTGCTCGGCCAGCGCCCAGCGGAACTCATCCTCGAAGGGGCCGTGGTAGATCTTGCCGACGCGGGCCGTGAAGTAACCTTGGGCCTGGAAGTGCTCTTGGAGGGGGACCGCCCCCGGGAGCTTGTCGCGCGGTATCTGCAGGTTGTCCCAGACTCCCGTCCGCTCCGGACGCCAGCCAGTCATGAGGGAAGTCCGCGACGGGCTGCAGGACGGCACTTGGCAGTAGGCATGATGGAAGGCGCGCCCCACGTGGGCGAGACGGTCGATGTTGGGCGACTTCACGTCGTAGCCATAGCAGCCGAGGCGGACGTTCAAGTCGTCCACGATGATGAGGAGAACGTTCAAGGGGGCGGACAGGGCGGGGGCGGGGCCGGGAGGCGCGGGGAGGGCGGCCGCCCGCGGGCCGGCGTCGAGCAGGGCCTTCGCGTCGCGCAGGGCCGCCGCGTGCGCGGGGGACCGGGCGAGGTTGGTGTACTCGTGGGGATCGGCTCTGTGGTCGTACAGCTCCCGGCTGCCGTCCGGCCACTCGGTGTAGCGGTAGCGGTCCGTGCGCACGCTGCGCCCGAGGGGCCCCGCTTCCCGCCGGACGCTGGACCGCGCGGATGACTTCACGGCCCGCCCAGGGTCGCGGAGCGCGGGCAGGAGGCTCGCGCCCTCGATCCCGGGGGGGGCAGGGAGGCCAGCGAGATCCAGGAAGGTCGGGTAGAGGTCGATGAGCTCCACCACCTGCCCGCTGGCCGCGCCCGGCTGACGAAGGCCGGGGGCGGCCACGATGAGCGAGACCTTGAGGGCATCCTCGAGGAGCAGGTCCGGGCGCGGCAGGGGCGGGCCCGGCCAGGGGGGATCGTCGCCCACCACCGCCACCACCGTGCTCTCCTTGAGCTTCAGCCGTTCGAGCGCCTCCAAGAGCGCGCCCGCCTGCGCGTCGAGGTAGGACAGGTACGCGAGCTCGGCGGCCAGGGCACGGCGCCGCTGGTCCTCCGGGAGCGGGGGCGGCGCCGACCGGGAGGGCGGGGCGACGCCCGCGTCAGCCAGGGCCAGGGGCGGGATCCCGTCCCAGTCGATGGTCGGCTCGGGGGGGAGGGGGAGTTGCTGGGCATTGTAGAGCTCGAAGTACTTCGGGGGAGGGACCCAGCCGGGGCGGGGCCGGTTGAACCCCACGATCAGCAAGAAGGGGCCGTCCTTTTTTTCCTCCATGATCCGCACGGTCCGCGCCGCGGCCTCGTCCGGGGAGGCCTCCTCCGCCAGGTCAAAGTGGAGGGCCTCGTCTCCGGGAGGGCCGAGAAAGCGGCCCACCCGGGCCGTGAAGTAGCCCTGGCTCCGGAACTGGTCGGGGAGGGGTGCCGATCCCGGCCACGGGTCCCCGGGTTCGAGGTCGCCCCAGATGCGGGTCGTCTCCGGGCGCCGGCCGAGAAGCAGAGAGACCCGGGCCGGCACGCGCAGCGGGTACTGACGGTAGGCGTGGTCGAACCGGCGTCCCCGTCCGGCCAGGCGGTCGAGGTGGGGCGTTTTCACGCCCGGCTCGTAGCTTCCGAGCCGCAGCGCGATGTCGTCGAGGGCCACGAGCAGGACGTTGGGCTTCCGCAGCCGGGTCTCGGGAAGGGGGCGGGCCGCGCAGCCGGGGAAGGAGCCGACGGTCACCAGCGCGGCCGCGAACGGCCAGATCCACTTCGGGTTCATCAGCTCCTTTCCTAAGCCGGCCCTCCGAAGGCTAAGCGCCCAAGCCTTCCCGCGTCAACAACACCCCCTGCGTTGCGGCTGCGCGAGCGCTCGTGCTAGGCTCGGTTTGGTCGCCGGGAGTTCGGGCGCCGCCCCCCCGCCATCCCGCTGGTCGGGCAGTCCTGCCCCTTGAGTCAAACGAGGATCCCATGACCCGTGGGCCGCGATCAGCGTTGTGGGCGGCGACGGCCTTCCTGGCCGTCTCCGCCGCCGCCTGGGCGCTCTGGTCCTCCGTCCATTCCCCCCGCGTGGAGCGGGTCATCCTGCTTGGCTTCGACGGCGCCGCTCCCAACCTGATCGGGCCCCTTCTGGAGGCGGGTCGGCTGCCCGCCATGAAGCGGCTGATCGAGCTCGGGGCCTACGGCCCCCTGCGGTCGGCCCATCCCACCAAGAGCGCCATCCTCTGGACCTCGATCTCGACCGGCAAGACCATGCTCAAGCACGGAATCATCGACTGGACTTATGTGAACCAGGCCGGCCTGACCGTGCCCTACTCGGACCGCAAGCGGCGGGTGAAGACGTACTGGGAAATCCTCTCCGAGCGCGGCGTCCGGACGGGGACCCTGAACTGGTGGGTCTCCTACCCACCCTCCCCCATCGCGAACGGCTACATCGTGAGCAACGCCTTCAAGGCCCGCTCGGATCCGAGCACCGTGCACCCGCAGGCGCTGTTCGCGGGCCTGAACGCCCTGAGACTCTACTACCCCGACGACGTGGTCCCGGAGATGACCCGGCTCGGCATCCCCCAGTGGCGGGAGGAGGACGCCACCGTCCCCATCACCACGACCCGCAGCATCCTCCAGGCCTACGGCTTCTACGTGGCCCACGACATGACGATCGACCGCGTGAGCGACTACCTTTGGGAGCATCAGCCGGTGCAGGTCTTCTCGACCTACTTCCGCCTGGTGGATGTCACCAGCCACCTCGCCGACCACTATCTGGACCCCCGGCTCTACGAGGAGGCCGTGCGGCGCGAGGAGGCGGGGACGTTTGACGCCGAGGCGGAGGCGCGTGTCGACCGGGAGTTCGCCCGGGTCATGGCGCCCATCTACGAGGCGATGGACCGCACGATCGCGAAGTATCTGGGGCGGCTGGATGGGCGGACGCTGCTCGTCGTCTGCTCCGACCACGGCTTTCGCTTCTTCCAGGGAGCCTACAGCCACGCCAACCCGGCCCAGGCGCCGCCGGACGGGGTCCTCTTCCTGGCCGGACCAGGGGTGAAGCGGAGTCAGGGCCTGTCGGGAGCGGTGATCTTCGACATCGCCCCCACCATTCTTTATGCCATGGGGCAGCCGGTGGCGGCAGACATGGACGGCACCGTGCTGCGCCAGGCCTTCGAGGACGGGTTTCTCAGGCGTTTTCCCGTGAAGACCATCCCCAGCTACGAGACGGAAGCCCGAAGGGTGGCCGCCGACCCCGGCCGCCCGGAGGTGGACAAGGACGTGCTGCAGGACCTCGGCGCCATCGGCTACATCGCGGGCCCGGACGCGCGCCCCTCCTCCCCGTCCCCACCCGCGCCTCCCGCCGGCAGCCCCCGCTAGGGACGGACCCTCGAGAGCGGACAAGCGAACGGACCCGTCGCGTCCGTAGGTCATGCTAGCATCCGGTCCAGGAATCCAAGGCCTAGATGGCGGAACCTTTCCGGAACCCGGATGACGACGTCCTTCGCCGGCTGTTGCAAAGCCTCCGGCGGATCGCCATCGTGGGCCTCTCCCCCAAACCCCATCGCGACTCGAACCGGGTCGCGCGCTACCTGATGGAGCGGGGATACGAAGTCGTCCCCGTCTACCCGCGCGAGGAGCGGATCCTGGGCCAGGCCGTGTACCGGAGCGTGCAAGAGATCCCGCGAGGCGTGGACCTCGTGGACGTGTTCCGGCGAAGCGAGACCCTGCCTCAGGTTGTGGACGAGGTCCTCGCCGCCGGCTCTCCCGCGCTCTGGCTGCAGCTCGATTGCATCGACTACGAGGGAGCCCGGCGGGCCGCCGAAGCCGGGGTCACCGTGGTCATGGACCGTTGCCTCATGGTGGATCACGCTCGCCTGCTGGGACGGGACTGGACTCGCCCAGGGGCGGAGATTGTCACGGGAGGTGACGCGGGGGAGCGAGTCCGGAAGCCGGGATGATCCCGCCGCTTGGCCCTAAGTGATTGTTCTACAGTCACTTATTGCCTGGCACTGGGGGTACCCGAGTGCTCGCACGGTTCGTGCATCGTGAGGGGTAGGCGCCCGGTGAGGCGCGAGGAGCAGGGCGATGCCTGAGAAGCTCGTGCAGGGCGAGACCCCGGTGGAGTTTTTCCGCGAGCAGCTTCTGAAGGCGATGGATCACCAGAGGGTCGCCACCTCAGCCTTCACGGAGTCGTACCTGGTCAATCTTCTGGCCGCTTGCCTGCGCGGGGAGATCCTGCCCGGCCGCGAGCCCGGCTACGACGAGACTCCCCTCGCCCTCCTGTACCTGCGCGCCTTGGCGGCCTCGCGCCACGAGCGGGCCCGGCTCCTCCGGGCCATGGGCGACACCGCGCTCTTCGTCTCCGGCTTCTTCGCGGACAGCCTCCACGGCCGGGTGGCCGACGCCAGCTACTACTGCGCCCTGGGGGGCCGCGCCTACGCTTCTCTGAGCCGGGAGCACGAGCAGGCCCGCGGCTTCGGCCCCGCGGTCTTCTCCGAGCTCGCCGGCCGCTTCCGATTGTTCGCCGATGTCCTCTCCGAAGTCTCGGAGGCGAGCCAGCTCAGCACGCCCGCCTCCCTGCTGCGGCTCTACGAGCGCTGGCTCCAGACCGGGAGCCGCCGAGCGGCGGCCCTTCTCGCCGAGCGCGGGATCACGCCCCTCCTGCCCGGCGAGGGCCGGCTCCATTGAGCGTGGCCATACCCGCCGGCCTGCTCGTGGACGTCCAGCGGCGGCTGGAATCGCTCTACGCCCTCGAGCCCGAGGCCCCGGTCACCGAGTTCCTGATCCCCTCCGCGGACGCGGCCCACCTGCCGGGGGGGGGCAGCCGCACCCTGCTCACCCAGGAAGGGGACGAGGTGGCGGTGGGCGTCATCTTCGAGGACTCGGTGGGAGAGGGCCTCGCGCGTCGGGACCCGCGCATTCACCTGGACGCCACCAACCTGGACCCTCTTTGCGTCCTGACCGAAGAGGTCAGCCACTTCCTCTATCTTCTCTTTTGCGCGCGCCGCGCGCGCTCGGTCACGGAGCTCGAGCTGGAGCTGCAGGGGGAGGTAGACAAGTACTTGACGGCCGTCTTCTTCTTCTCCCTGCAGAACGAGGGAGCGGTCTCCTCGCGCCTGCGGGAGAGCCTCTTCCGGAACTACCGGCTGGCCGGGGGCCTCAGCCCGGAGCGGGCGCAGCGCTACCGGGCGGCCAGCGCGCTCGCCTACCGCTACTGCGGGTACTTGGAGGCGCGCTTCCTGCGGCCTTCCCGCCTGGCCGACCTTCCCCGCGAAGCCCGCCGCTTCTACCGGCTCGGACAGCGCGAGAAGCTGGAGAAGATCGCCGAGATCCATTGATCGGGGAGGCCGGCATCGACCTCGAGGGCGAAACGCGCGCGCGGGCGGTGGCGGAGGAGGGGCAGCGCCTGCGTCGCCTGCGCACGGTTGTGGACCTCACCTGCGCCGTGCTCGCGCAGGGGCGGCTCACCCGCCCGGAGGCGGAGGCCCTCGTGGCGGCGGCCCGGGGCCAGGCCCTGGCGCTGTTTCCCGACAAGGAATCGACCTACGAGCTCATCCTGGCCCCCCGCTTTGCCCGCCTCATGAACGAGTTCGTGGGCCCCGAGCCCCGGGGGGCGACGGTGCTGTCCTTCCCCAAGGCCTGAATGCGGATCGGCGTGGACCTGGGGGGCACCAAGATCGAGGCCCTGGCCCTCGGCGCTGAGGGGCAGGTGCTCGGCCGGCGCCGGATCCCCACCCCCCGCCACGACTACCCGGCCACCCTCGACGCCATCGTCGGCCTGGTGGGCGCCCTCGAACGCGATCTCGGCGGGCGGGCCACGGTGGGGGTGGGCATGCCGGGGGCCATCTCCCCCGCCACCGGCCTCGTCAAGAACGCGAACTCGGTCTGGCTCAACGGAAAGCCCCTGGTCGAGGACCTCACCCAAAGGCTCGGACGGTCTCTGCGCTTCGCCAACGACGCCAACTGCTTCACCCTCTCGGAGGCGGTCGACGGGGCGGCGAGGGGCGCCCGCGTCGTCTTCGGGGTGATCGTGGGCACGGGCACCGGCGGCGGCATCGCGGTGGAGGGCCGGATCCTCACCGGTCCCAACGCCATCGCCGGGGAGTGGGGCCACAACCCGCTGCCCTGGCCGCAAGAAGGGGAGTGGCCCGGCCCCTCCTGCTACTGCGGGAAGACCGCCTGTGTGGAGACCTTCCTCTCGGGACCGGGGATGGCCCGCGACCACCAAGAGGCAACGGGCGAGGCCCTGGACGCGGCAAAGATCGCGGCCCGCGCGGAGGCCGGCGATCCTGGTTCCCGCGCGACCCTGGAGCGCTACGAGGACCGGATGGCCCGCGCCCTGGCCGTCCTCATCAACATCCTCGATCCCGACGCGGTCGTTCTGGGAGGCGGGATGTCCAAGCTGGGCCGGCTCTACGAGAACGTGCCCCGGCGGTGGCAGAGGCACGGCTTCTCCGACCGCCTGGACACCCCCCTCCTCGCCCCCCTCCACGGCGACAGCAGCGGGGTGCGCGGCGCGGCCTGGCTCTGGACCCCGGGGGAGGGCTAGGGGCTCAGGCTTCGGTGGGCGGCCGCAGCCAGCGCCCTTCCGCAAACAGGAAATAGGGCATGGCCAGCGCGGAGAGCGTGGCCGCGGTCGCGAATGCGGGCCGGAAACCGAAGTGTTGGATGATCCAGCCCGTGCAGATCGAGCCCGTCCCGATCCCGGTGTCGAAGGCAGCCACGATCCCCCCGAAGGCCGCGCCCCGGCGGGCCGCGGCCACGTAGCGGGTCACGTGGGCGGCGTAGGCCGGATAGGCGTTCCCGAAACCGGTGGCGAAGACGGCCGCGGAGAGGACCATCCCCCAAAAGGTCCGGGTCCAGGCCAGGAGGATGAAGCCGACGACGATCAAGACCAGGCAGGGCAGGAACACCTTCCGGTGGCCCACGCGGTCAGCCAGGCGGCCAAAGGCCAGCCGGGTGGCGATGACCACAATCGCGAAGGTGGTGAAGAAGATTCCGCGGGGAGAGATCCCGCTCGCCTCCGCGTAGAGGGCCACGAAGCTGGTCACCCCCCCGTAGCCGAACGAGTAGAGGAAGAGGGCCAGGGAGACGGAAAGCACCCGCCACTCCACGAGGTTCTTGCTCAAGAACTTCTCGTGGCTGTGCCAGGCGGAGACGCTCGTCTCGGGCAGGGTCGTGGCGATGATGGCCATGGCCAGGTTCAGGGCTCCCGTGATCGCGCAGAGCCAGCCCCAGCCCCGGTGGAAGACCCAGAGCCCCAGGCTGGGGGCCACCGACACCGCGAGCATGCTCGACATGCCCCAATAACCGATGCCTTCCGCGCGCCGGGTTTCCGGTATCACGTCCGTCATGTAGGCGGAGGAGGCGGAGAGCAGCCCCGACCAGAAGAGGCCGTGGAAAAACACGAGGCCCAGGGGGACGACGTAAGTTGTGCTGAGACCGTAGGCCACGGAGAAGCCGGTGATGGCCAGGCTGCAGAGCACAAGCATGCGGCGCTTGCCGATGCGGTCCGCGAGGGCCCCCGTGAAGGGGGCGGAGAGGGCGGAGGCGTAGGTCAGCAGGCCCAGGAAGAGGCCGGCCGCCAGCTTGCTGCCTCCGAGCTCGAGGATCCGGAAGGGGGCGGTGGGCAGCAGCTGGAACGCGGAGAGGAAGACGGTGAAGGTGAACCCACACATGATGAAGAAGCTGCCGGTGAAGAGGCGATCCGAGGGGTTGGACATGAAGCGCCCACTATACACCGCCCCCTTCGCAGGGAAGGGCGCGGGAGGGGCGGTCAACCAGCGGCGGCGAGGTGGGCGCTGAAGGTGGCGGGGTCGATATTGGCGCCACAGACGATGACCCCCACTCGCTTGCCGTTCAGGCGGTCGCGGAGGGGGCCACAGAGGGCGGCCGTGGCCGCCGCTCCCGCCGGCTCCACCGCGAGCTTGGCGGAGGCAAAGAGCAGACGCATGGCCCGCCGCAGCGCGTCGTCGTCGACCAAGACCAGGTCGTCCACGTAGCGCCGGCAGAGGCCGAAGCTATAGGGGGCGGCGTAGGGCGCCCCCAGGCTGTCCGCGATGGTGCGCACCTGGTCGATGGCCTGCGGGGAGCCGGCGGCAAAGCTCCGGCGCATGGTATCGGCCCCCTCCGGCTCCACCCCGAAGACCTGGCAGCGCGGACGGGCCAGCTTGACCGCGGCCGCCACCCCCGCACACAGCCCGCCCCCGCCGATAGGAACCAAGACCGCGTCCAGGTCCGGCACCTGCTCCACGAGCTCCAGGCCCAGGGTGCCCGTCCCCAGCGCGGTCAAGGGCCCCTCGAAGGGATGTACGAAGGTCCGCCCTTCCTGCGCCTCGATCTCTTTGGCGCGCGCGAAGGCTCGGTGCACGTCCTCTTGGAGTTCCACCACCGCCCCCAGCTCCCGGCAGGCGTCTACCCGGAAGGGGTTGGCGGTTTTCATCATCACGACCTTGGCCGTGGTGCCGAGGGCACGGGCGGCGTAGGCCACGGCCATGGCGTGGTTGCCCGCGCTGACCGCGGTGACGCCGCGGGAGAGGACGGAGGGGGTCAGGTCCAGCATGACGGCCAGGGCGCCCCGCGGCTTGAAGCTCCCCGCGCGCTGAAAGAGCTCCTCCTTGAGGTACACCCGGGTCCCGGAGCCGACCGCGCGCTCGAGGGCGCCGTCTTGCCAGAGGCGCACGGGGGTCACGACGACGTGGTCGCCCAGCCGCGCGCGGGTGGCGCGGATCGCCTCCAGGGTGGGCGGTTCCACGCTACTCCCGGGGGGCCTCGCCCAGGAGGCCCTCGCAGGGAAGGGTCTCCGGACCCCTCTCCGTGCAGACCGCGAAGGACAGCGGCTTGCCCCCCCAGCTGCTATAGAGGCTCACCCCCGCGTATTCTCCCAACCGGTTCAGGACGTAGAAGCTGACGTTGAATCTCGGATGGCCGTCCCCGTTGAGGAGCCTTCTCTCCACCGTGTTCTCCTTGATGTGCTGGAGCGCGGTCATCCCCGCGTCCTTGGGATGGGCCCCGCGGCGGAGCTGGTCCACGATCAGGTAGGAGGAGAGGTTATAGAGGTTGACCTCGCCGCGCCCGGTGGAGCCCGCCGCCCCCACCTCTCCGTCCACATACAGCCCCGCCCCCAGGATGGGGGAGTCCCCCACCCGGCCCGGGATCTTGAAGGCCAGGCCGCTGGTGGTGGTGACCCCCGCCACCTCCCCCCCCGCGCTGACCCCGTTGCAGTTGATGGTGCCCCAGTAGCGGAGGGGGTCGAGGAGGCCCTCGGCCATCATCTGCAGGCTCACGCGGTGGGACTCCTCGGACCGGCGGGCGGGATCGAGGTAGTGCTCGGGGTCTGTCCTCCGCTTCCATTCCCGCCAGAGCGCGCGGGAGTGCTCGGTGTTGAGGTCGGGCTCGATGGTGAAGCCTTGGCCGCGGGCGAAAGCCTGGGCCCCCGCACCGACCAGCAGATGATGGTCCGTCTCGTCCATCACGAGCCGGGCCACCCGGGACGGGGTACGCACACCCTCGAGCGCGGCCACTCCCCCCGCGCGCTTCCTCCCCCATGCATGCAGCAACAATCGAGCTGGACCACGCCCTCTGCGTTGGGGAGCCCGCCGTAGCCCACGCTGTCGTCCTCGGGGTCCAGCTCTACGATGTTGACCCCCGCGATCAGAGCGTCCAGCACGTCCTCGCCGCGCGTGATCCGCTCGAAGGCCTCCTGCACGCAGGTGCGTGGCCCGCCGTTCTTGAACTTGTTCCCGTTGGCGGAGGAGACCACCACCGGGCGCGTCGGCTTGGGAACAAGGACGGTGGGGGCTCGGGTCAGGAGCGGGCTCGCGCCCAGGGCCACCCCCGCCTTCACAAACTCACGGCGGCTCAGCCCCGGCATGGTCGGGCGGTCTCCCTCCGCGGTCGCGGCGCGGGTAGAAACGCCTCCCCCGCGGCGGAGGAGGGACGGCTCGGGGCACGGCCCCGCGCCACTCCCCTCAATTGAATGCCCCCGCCAGGTCCCACTTCCGGATCGTCTCCTCCACAAGCCGCGCCACCTTTTCGTTGACCCGGGCAAAGTAGCGCTTGGCCTTGGCGGGGTCGAACTGTGGATAACCCTGCCCCTCCTTATAAAGGCCGATGCTGGACGGATACGGGTACGCGCTCCAGGTGTTGGGGGCCGGGTACGCGGTGGCCATATCCGGTCGGTAACGCTCGGCGTGGACCAGGGAGGGATCGATGGCCTGCAGGAAGGCGGTCTCGTTGTTGCCGGCGTGCCCGCCGTCCTCTCCAAAGACCTCCATGGTCACGTCCGAGCAGTACGACCACCAATTCACGACCAAGACCCTCACCCGCTCCTCGCGCCCCACCTCCTGGGCGAGGGCGGAGAGGATGGCGGTCTGCCCGCCGCCGTGGCCATTCAGGAGGATGAGGTTCCGGAACCGGTTGCGGGCCAGCCCCAGGAGCACGGCGCGCACGTACGCCCGGTAGGCCTCCTCGGGGACCGTGAACGCACCGGGGTAGGCGTCCATGGAGCCCGTGAAGCCGTAGGGAACGACGGGCGCGACGAGGGCGTTCAGGCGGGGGGCGATCTCGCGGGCGATGGCCACGGGAGCCAGAATGTCCGCCCCGTTGGCGGTGACGCCGTGCGCCTCCAGGGTGCCCAGGGGGAGGAGCACGGTCTGGATCCGGCCCGGCACCCACTCGCGGAACTCCATCCAGTTGATGCGCTCGAGCTCGCGCGTGGGGGGGGCGGTCGGCTCTGCCGCAGGGGCGGGGAGGGCGGCCAGGAGGAGGGTGAGGGCGAGGATGGTTTGGCACATGGCGGCGAGCTCCGCGAGTCGCGCGTTGACCGGCGACGATCCTATCGTTCGTGGCCCGTTCTTACAAGACGCCGCAAGCGGCCAGGAGATGCCGGAGGTAAAGCAGGGCCGCCGCTAGGAGGAGCCCGAACGCCGTGCGCCACTCCCGGTTCCTGCCCACGCGCTCCCAGGTAAAGCGCGAGGCGCGCGGGCCCCCGGGGGTCAGCCGGGGTAGGAAGGAGGGCACTTCCGCCGCCCAGCCTCTGTACTCGACCGCGAACTTCTCGCGCAGGAACCCCGCCTCCTCCCGCATGACCGAGGGATAGAAGGCGGTGAAGTACGCGGCCACGGCCAGAACGACCCAGAGGCTGGCCGAGGCCACCGCCACCCCCAGGGCCAGAAGCAGGCTCCCCAGGTAGAGAGGGTTGCGGGTGAAGGCGTAGGGGCCGCCCGTGGCCAGGCTCCGGGTCTTGTCGATGTGGCCCGAGGCCCAGACCCGGATCCCCTCTCCGATCACCCCCAGGGGCAGCCCGAGGAGCACCGAGACCGGCGAGGGGCGGGACAGAAGGAGGACGAGGAGGCCGACGGCGTAGCCGAGGGGGACGCGGAGCCTAGACGGCAAGGCTCTCGGGCCCGCTTCGGCCCAGGCGGCGAAGGGCGGCCTCGAGCACCGCAGAGGGCGGGATCTGCCGCATGACCCCGTCATGGACGGCGCACCGCCGCCGGTGGCAGGGGGCGCAGGAGGGGGCACGGCGCACCACCAGATCCTGGGGGGAGAAGGGGCCGTTGCGGGCGGGGTCCGTGGGCCCGAAGAGGCCGACCACCGGCGTCCCCACCGCACAGGCGATGTGCAGGGGACCGGTGTCGGCGGCCACCACCAGGCGGGCACGGCGGGCCAGCTCCACGTACTCGAGGAGGGTGGTGGGAAAGGACGTGGCGGCCGCGCCCCCCGAGGCCGAGACCACGCGGGTGGCCAGCGCCTCCTCGCCGGGGCCGAAAGTCACGAGCGGGATGAGGCCGCGCTCGCGCAGGCCCCGGGCCAGCTCAGAGAAGCTCTCCGGCGGCCAGAGCTTGCTCGCCCACCCGCCCCCGGGATTCAAGATCACGAAGTCGTGGAGCCGCGAAGCGGTGAGGGCCGTCTCCACGCGCGCGGCCTCCGCCCCCGAAGGGGGGAGCGGGAAGTCGCGGGCCCCCACCGCCTCGATGCCCAGAAGCCGGAGGAGAGCAAGGTTCTTGTCGATGACGTGGGGCAGGTCCTCGGGAAGGAGGGCCCGCTCGTGGGCGAGCAGGGCCGAGAGCGGCTCGCGGCGCGCCCCCCGGGCGTAGCCCATGACGCGCGTGGCCCCCGAGAGGCGCGCCCAGGCCGCCGACTTCCACAGCCCCTGGAAGTCGAGGGCGATGTCGTACCGCCGCCCCCGCAGCTCCCGCATCGTCGCCCAGGCCAGTCCTCCCCGGAAGGCGCGCGCGGCGGGGGCGGCCGCGACCTGGGAGAGGAAGGGATGCCCCTCGAGGAGGGGGCGGGCCGGGGGCTCCACGACCCAGCCCGCCTCGTAGCCGTGGCGGTGGAGGGCGGCCAGGGCGGGGAGGGTATGGACCACGTCCCCGATCGCGGAAAGGCGCACGAGGAGCGCTCTCACCCTCGGATCCTCGCCAGCAGCGCACGCGTGTCGTGGGTCTTGGCGTCCCCCACGATGGCCACCCGGCCGCCGTAGGAGCGCACCAGCGCTCCCTCGGGGACCGTCTCCGGCGTGTAGTCGGTTCCCTTGCAGTGCACGTCCGGGCGCAGGGCGAGGATCAGCCGCGCCGCGTCGTCCTCTTCAAAAATCACGACCTGGTCGACGCCCTTCAGGCCGGCCACTAGAAGGGCCCGGTCGGCCGCGGGCAGGATGGGCCGCCCCTGTCCCTTGAGCCGGCGCACGGCCCGGTCTCCGTTCACCCCCACCACGAGCAGGTCGCCCTCCTCGCGGGCCCCGGCCAGGTACCGCACGTGGCCCACGTGCAAGAGATCGAAGCAGCCATTGGCGAGGGCGATGGTCTGGCCCGCCCGGCGGGCCGACTCCACCCGCGATCGGACCTCGTCAAGGCTGCCGATCTTGGCGGAGGCGATGCGCATGCTCCTCACGAGCGCGTCCGGGCCGCCTTCGCCCCGCCGGCCGCCGCGCCCCGGGGAGCCACCGCCGCCCTAAGCTCGGCGGCGGAAACGGTGGAGGTGGCCCGCTTCATGACCACGATACCGCCCGCGACGTTGGCGAGCACGCTGGCCTCAGCGGGGCTGGCCCCCGCGGCCAGGGCTAGAGTGAAGGTGGCGATGACGGTGTCCCCGGCTCCCGTCACGTCCGCCACCTGGTCGCTGCCATGGATGGGGATGTGCACCGTCGGGCGGGCGGGCTCAAAGAGGGCCATGCCGTCGCTACCGCGCGTGATGAGCACGGCCTTGGCGCCCAGGCGTCGGATCAGCGTGCGGCCGGCCGCTTCCAGGTGCCCGCGGTCATGTCCGATCGTGATTCCGAGGGCGGCCTCGACCTCCGGCTCGTTGGGCGTGACCGCGGTCATGCCCCGGAAGGCCAGGAGGCCGTGGCGCGAGTCCACCGTCACGGGCACGGCACGGCGGCGCGCGAAAGTGATTGCGGCCTGCACGAGGTCGGGGGTGAGGAGGCCGAAGCCATAGTCGCTCACGAGCACGCCGTCCACCCGCCCCCGGAAGCCATCCAGGGCCCGCCGCACCGCCCGCCGGGCGGGATCTCGGGGGTCCAGGCGGGTGGCCCGGTCGATGCGCACCAGCTGCTGCTTGGTGGAGTGCGCGCCGCCGGCCAGGATGCGGGTCTTCACGGGCGTGCGGTAGCCGGCCCCCGTGAGGACGCGGGCGGTCGCCACTCCCTTCTCGCGGAGGAGCGCGCGCAGCTGGCGGCCATGCGTGTCTGCGCCCAAGATGCCCAGGGGGAGGGGCGTGCCCCCCAGCGTGCGGATGTTGTGGACGGCGTTGGCGCCACCCCCCAGACGGACCTCAGCCCCGTCGTGCTCCAGGATCAGGACGGGGGCCTCCCGACTCACGCGTTGGACGCGACCGTAGACGAACTCGTCGGCCACGAGATCGGCGAGCACGAGAAGGCGCCGGTCCCGGAAGGCGTGGACGAGGTCGGCGAGCCGCGCGGGCGAGGGGGCCTGCCCGGCGCTCCTCATCCGCCCGCCCCCCCGGCCATGATCCTCTCCACCGCCTCCAGCAGGTGCTCCGCGACCAGATCCGGCGGGCGGGGCGCGGCCGGGGCATGGTAGGCGAGCTCGCCCCGGCCGTAGCCGCTCTTCACCAGCGCCCCCCGCGCGCCGACGTTCCAGGCCAGCTGGAGGTCCGAGATCCGGTCCCCCACCACCCACGAGCGGCCGAGGTCGATGTCGAGCTCAGCCTCCGCGCGGCGCAGGAGACCCGGCCGCGGCTTGCGGCAATCGCAGTCCGCCCGGTAGGGCGGCTCCCCCACCGAGGGATGGTGCATGCAGACGTAGATCCCGTCCAACCGGGCGCCCCCCGCCTCCAAAGTGGAGCGGAGGGCGGCGTGGACCTCGCCAATCAGCGCCTCCGGGAAGTAGCCGCGGGCGACCCCCGCCTGGTTGGTGACGACCACGGCCCGGAAGCCGCCACGGTTCACCAGGCGCACCGCGTCTACCGACCAGGGATAGAGGTGGAAACGGGAGGCGTGGTTGACGTACCCCACTTCCCACGAGAGGGTGCCGTCGCGGTCAATGAAGATCGCGGGTATTGCCATCACGACTCCGAGAGCACTTCCAGGACCGCCTCCGCCACGCGGTCCGCGGGGATCCGCCGCATGCAGCGATGGTCGATGGGACACTCGCGGAGCAGGCAGGGCGCGCACTCCACCTCCACTCGTAGGAGTCGGGCTCGGTCGCTCACGGGGGCCGTCTCTCTCCAATCCGTGGAGCCGAAGACCGCGACCACGGGAACCCCGAGGGCGGCGGCCAGGTGCATGGGTCCGGAGTCGTTGGTCACGAGGGCGCGAAGATGGGAGAGCACGCCCAGAAGCTCGGTCAAGGTGGTCTCCCCGCAGAGGACGCGGGCGGGCACGCGAAGCCCGGCCGCGATCTCCTCGCCCAGCGGGCGGTCGGCGATCCCGCCCAGGATCGCGACCTTGGCCCCCGTCCGCCGGCCCACGAAGTCGGCCACCGCCGCGTAGCGCTCCGGGTACCAACGCTTGGCCGTCCCGAAGAAGGCCCCCGGGTTCAGGCCCAGCCAGGGGCCGGGGGCGCCGAGGATCTCCTCCCCCCGCGCCCGAAAGGCCGGCGGGCAGCGCATCGACACATCGGGGGGAGGCGAGGTATCGAGGCCGAGGCCGGCGAGCATGGCCCGATAGTAGTACACCTGGCTGCGGCCCCGGACATCCGGGGGGACGCGCGGCCGCCGGGTCAGGAGGGGACCGCGGCCGTCGGTGGCGTAGCCCCAGCGCTCGGGGATGTCGGCGGCCCAGACCAAAAGCGCGGTCGCGAATGAGTTGGGCAGGACCACGGCCGCGTCGTAGCGTCCCCGGATGGCCTTCACGTCGGCGCGCAGGCCGCCGCTCACGCGCAGGCCGTCCACTTCGGGCAGGGCACGGTAGATGTCAGCCACCCACGGCCGGGCTAGAACCTCGAGCCGGGCCTTAGGAAAGCTGCGGCGCAGGTCCCGGAGGGCGGCCAGGGAAAGCACCACGTCGCCGACCCAGTTGGGCGCGCGGACGAGCAGGGCCTCAGGAGACATCTCGGCCGCCCACCCCGGACGGGGACGTCTTCCATCGCCGGTGGATCCACAGCCACTGCTCGGGGACCCCCCGGACCCAAACCTCGATGTTCCGGGTCAGCTCTTGGGTGAGATGCGCGATGTCCGCCCGGCGGTCGCCGGAGGGCGACCAGGCGAGGGGTGGGTCATAGATCATCCGGTACCGCCCTCGGGGCCCGATCTCGGTATGGCAGGGGATGAGGGCGCAGCCAGTCTTGACGGCCAGGGCCGCGACCACGGTGGTGGTGGCGGCGGGACGGCCAAAGAAGTCCACGAAGATGCCGTCATTCTCCTGCACGTTCTGGTCGATGAGGATGGCCACCCCCTGGCCCTCTCGCATCGCGCGCAGGACGGGGGCGAGCGCCCTCTGCTTGTAGATCACGGTGTTCCCGCCCGCGGTGCGAAGGGCGCAGAGGCGGCGGTCGAGGTCGGGGTTGTCGAGCGGTCGCGCCACCACCCCGATGGGCCCGAAGGTCCAGCCGTGGCCGATGCCGTGCAGCTCCCAATTGCCAATGTGCGCGGTGGCCAGGATGGCCCCCCGCCCCGCGGCCATGGCGGCCCGAACGTGCTCGCCCCCTTCCACGTCGATCAAGGAGAGCACCTCCTCGCGGGAGCGGCCCTGCAGCCACAAGATGTCCAAGAGCACCTGGCCAAAGTGCGCGTACACCCCCCGGGCCGTGCGCAGGAGGCGGCTCCGGTCCCAGTCCGGGAAGGCCTGCCGCAGATTGTCGACCGCGATGGCCACGTGCCGGCGGTCCAGGTCTCCCAGGACCCGCCCCAGGGCCCGGCCGAGAGCCAGGGCGGCCCGTCGCGGGAGGGGGGAGACGATCGCGCTCACGAGGGCGGCCACCTGGTCCACGTGCGCAGGCTGACTCAGGCCACCCTCCGGGCCGCCGCCAAGAGCCGCGCCCGCAGACGGGGCTCGTCCGCGATCTCGGCCGCGATGCGAAAGACGAGCAAGGGCGGGCCGGGGGCGCCCTCCGGCAGCCGCACCGCGTCCTTGGCCGTGGTCACGAGGGCGTCCGCTCCCGCCGCCCGCGCCCGCCGGGCCGCCTCCGCGAGGTCTCCCTCCGAATAGGGATGGTGGTCCGGGAAGAAAGCGTGGCCCGCGACCTCGGGCGAGAGCGCCTTGACGTCGGATTCGAAGCGCTCGGGCCGCGCGATGCCGGCGAGGAGGAACGGCCGGAGGGGGGCCGGCCGGCGGTCGCCCTGGGGATCGAAGAATCCCAGCCCTCGGCGCCCCATCCGAAACGTGCGCTCCCGGCCCAGAAACCCCTCCCAGGCGGCCGCGGCCTCTGCCGGCCCTCCCGGGGGGCGGGTCAAGAGCACGACGTCCGCCCGCCGGGCGGCGGCGGGAGCCTCGCGCAGCCGACCCGCAGGCAGCGGCCGGTCCGCGAGGTCCGCGACGTCGAGGCAAAGCAGGTCCAAGTCGCGGTGGAGCCGCAAGTGCTGGAACCCGTCGTCCAGCAGATGCACGCAGGGACCGAAGCGTTCCTCGATCCACCGGCCCACGACGTCGCGATGGGGCCCCACGGCCACGATCACGCCGGGCAGGGCCCGGGCCAGCATGACCGGCTCGTCCCCCGCCACCCCCGCCGCCACCTGCACGACAGTTCCGTCGCTGACCAGGAGGGCGTCGCCCCGAAACGACCCCCGATAACCCCGGCTCAGGATGGCCACGGGAAGGCCTTCCTCGCGCAGGATCTCAGCCAGGCGGGCCACGACCGGAGTCTTGCCACTCCCCCCCACGCTGAGGTTGCCCACGCTGATCACCGGCCCCCGGAGCCGGGCCCGCCTGAGCACCCCCCGTTGGTAGGCCGCCACGCGCAGCCGGCCGGCGGTCCCGAAGAGTGAACCCAGCAACCGCCTCACGCGACCAGGCCGGAAAGGGCATCCACCGTGCCGCGCAGGGCGCCCCGGTTCCGATCGATGAGGTTCCGCGCCCGCTCCCCCAGGCGGCGCCGCCGTTCGTCGTCGGTGAGCAGGCTCAGAACCTCGCGGGCCAGCTCCTCCGCGGAGGAGACCTGGACCAATGCACCCTCCGCACGGAACTGGTCGGCGATCTCCTGGAAGTTCGCCATGTGCGGACCCACCACCACCGCCTTGCCCGCCATGGCCGGCTCCAGGATGTTGTGCCCGCCGGAGGGCACCAGGCTGCCCCCCACGAATACGACCGTGGCCAGGGGGTAAAGCTGGGCCAACTCCCCCAGGGTATCGAGGAGCACCACCTCTCCGTCCCGCCAGACGCCGGGGTCGAGACCCGTCCGCCGGAGACAACGGAAGCCGGCCGCCTCGATCAGGGCGGGTACCTCGGAGAACCGCTCGGGGTGGCGTGGAGCCACGATGAGTCCCGTCCCCGGCAGGCCCTCCCGCACACGGTGGAAAGCCTGAAGGATGATCTCCTCCTCCCCCGCCACCGTGCTCCCCGCCACCCACAAGGGTCGGCGGTGGTGGCCGTCGCCCAGGATGAGGCGGGCCAGACGTTCCGGCGGCCGCGCTGCCTCCACGGCGTCGAACTTGAGGTTGCCCGTGACCCGCACGCGCTCGCTTGGGGCCCCCATCTCCCGGATGCGCTCGGCGTGGGCTTGGCCCTGCATGAGAAAGAGGTCCACATCGGCCAGGACCTTCTTGAGGAAGCGGCGCACGCGGCGGTAGCGGGAAAAAGAGCGCAGGGAGACGCGGCCGTTCACCACCGCCACCCGCGTGCCCCGGCGGCGGGCCTCATGGATGAGGTTCGGCCAGAGCTCCGTCTCCACCAGGACGAGCAGGGCGGGGTTTAAGGTGTCGAGGGCCTTGCGCACCGGCCCCGGCCAGTCGAAAGGCGCGTAGAAGAGGCCATCCGTGCCCCGCACGCTCTTTCGCGCGACCGCGTTTCCGGTCATGGTGGTAGTGGACACGAAGACCCGGTGGGCGGGGAAGCGCTCTTTCAAGGCCGCGATCAGGGGCCGGGCGGCCAGCACTTCACCCACCGACACGGCGTGGATCCAAATCGAGCGGTCGCCGTCCACGTTCAGGTAGACGGGAAGGCGCCCCATCCGCTCGCGGAAGGTGCGAAGGTACTTCCCGGTGGCCCGGCCCTTCCAGAGGAACCAGGGCAGGGCGAGAAAAAAAGCGAGCGCGAGACCAAGGCTGTAAGCGAGGTACAAGGGGCGTCTCCGCAGCCCGCTTCCGGGCTGCAAACAGCAAAGTATAGCCTGCGGCCGCCCCCGCGCGGGAGCCGGGAAGACCGCGGCCCCCTTCTCGATGAGTCCGCGGCCCGGGGTTGAAACCGGCGCCGGATCCGCTACCTTAGCGAGCGTCGACGCCCTGTCCCGGGCGGCCCGAGGAGCTTCATGAGACCAGCTTTGATCGTTCACGGCGGCTGCGGCACCCCGCCACCCGGGGAGGAGGAGCCGCGGCGGGCGGCCTGTGAACGAGGCGCGGACGCGGGGTGGGCCATCCTGGCCGCCGGGGGCAGCGCCCTCGATGCGGCGGAAGCGGCGGTACGGCGCCTCGAGGACGAGCCTCTCCTCAACGCGGGTACGGGAAGCTACCTCCAGGCCGACGGGGTGGCCCGCATGGACGCCAGCATCATGGCGGGGGAGGGGCGCGCGGGAGCGGTCGCCCAAGTACCCGGACTCAAGAACCCGGTGCGCCTGGCTCGATACCTGCTGGACCAGGACGCCCACGTCATGCTCACGGGGGCGGAGGCCCTGCAGTTGGCCCTACGCCTCGCCCACGAGCCCGCGGTTGTGGCCACCCCCGGCAAGATCGCCTATTGGCAGGAGCGCCTTACCGAACCCTACCGCCGCCTCGACTACGCGGCCATGGCCGCGGAGTGGAGAGGCGGGAACCCGCGCCTGGGCACGGTGGGCTCGGTGGCCCTCGACGCCCGCGGCCGATTGGCCGCGGCCACGTCCACGGGAGGCACGGGCCAGTGCTATCCGGGGCGGGTGGGGGACAGCCCCATCATCGGGGCGGGGACTTATTGCACGCCCAGGGTCGGAGTCTCCATGACGGGGGTGGGAGAGCGCATCATGGTCCTCCTCTCTGCCAAGCGGCTCTGCGACCTGGTAGCCGACGGAGAGCCCCTGGATCTGGCGGCCCAACGGGTCATGGGTGAGCTCGAGGCCGTGCAGAGCGCGGCCGGCCTCATCGCCTTGGACGCCCAGGGCTCGATTGTCGAACGAGCGAACACGCCTTTCATGGCGACGGCCCGCCGGAAGAGCGGGTGATCCCGCCCGTACGTCGCTCCTCCGGCTCGGCTTCGCCCCCCTTCCCTCGCCTTCCGGATGAAGACCCGCGTCGCCGCCGTCTTGAGCCCTGAAGTGGGCGCCGACCGAAAGCGCTGGCCGCCTCAGGGCCCCGACGCTCGGCGCGAGCTTCCCGCCCGGTAGAGAAAAGCACAAAGGAGGAGCGTGATCACCAGGGCGGCCCCTTCGCCCAGGGCCCCAGGCAAACGGGGGGGGATGGCCCGGGGGGCGACCTGCCCCGCCACCAGTCCCGCCACCACCACCCCCGCCAGCCCCTCCCCCGCCACCAGCCCGGACGCGGCCAGTATGCCCGGATCCCCCCCGGGGCCGCCGGCTCTTCCCCGATCGCAGAGCGCGCGCACACAGCCGCCCACGTACAGCGGCGCCATGGTGGCAAGGGGCAGGTAGACCCCGATGGCGAAGGCCAGGCCCGAAACCCCGCACAGCATCGCCCCGATAGCCAGCCCCCCTCCGGTCAGGACCAGCCCCCACGGGAGCGCCCCCGCCAGCACGCCCTCGATGATGGTCTTCATGAGCGTGGCCTGGGGCGCGGGGATGTCCTTAGAGCCGAAGGTGTAGGCCGTGCCCAGGAGCATGACCGTGCCCGCCACCGCCCAGCAGGCGAAGGCGGCCCCGATGAGCTGACCGACCTGCTGGCGGGCGGGGGTCGCGCCGACCAGATATCCGGTCTTGAGGTCCTGCGAGATGTCGCCCGCTTTCGAGGCCGCCACGGCGACGATCGTGCCCACCGTGAGTACGGCGGCGCGCGCCCCCCCCTCCGTCCAGCCCGCGGCCGCGAAGACGGAGGCCACCCCGAGGAGGGTCACGAGGGTGATGCCGGAAGTGGGCTGCGACGAAACGCCCACAATGCCCACAATGCGCGCCGCCACCGCCACAAAGAGGACGCCGAAGACCCCAACCCCGGCGGCGCAGACGGCCCGGGGGATCGGCCCCATCCCCCCCGCGAACACCCCCGGCACCAGCGCCGCCACTGCGACCACGAGGACTATCCCGCCCAGGATGAAGCCGCCCGGCAGGTCGCGCTCGCTCGCGGGCGTGGGGCCCCGCCCCGATGCTGCTCCCCGTCGCAGCCCCCGCACCACGGCGAGGAAGGCCCCCATCATGGTGGGCAACCCGCGGAGCACGGTCAGGATTCCGGCCGTGGCCACCGCCCCCGCTCCCAGGTAGCGGACGTAGCGCGACCAGAGGTCGGCCGCCCCCATTTCCGCCACGAGCCTTTGCGTCTCCGGGAAGAGGGGGGCGGGCAGGCCTCCCCCGATCCCGGCGATAAGGGGGATGAGGACGAGCGCGGAGACGAGGGCTCCCGCCACGCACACCGCCGACTGCCGATAGCCGAGGATAAAGCCCACCCCGAGGAGGGCGGGAGCCAGCTCGAGCGCCACCTCCGCCCGGGGCAGCACGGGCAGGGTCACGCTCATCTGGCTCGGCAGGAGGAAGGCTAGGGACACGAGGAGCTTGACCGCGGCCCCCACCGCCATCCCCCAGAAGATCCAGTGGCTGCCGGTCGCATCCGCCGCGGTGGCCCGCAAGACCTCCGCACAGGCCGTCCCCTCCGGGTACGGCAGTTCCTCGTGGGCCTCCACGATGAGCAGCCGCCGCAGGGGGATCATGGCCGAGACGCCGAGCACCCCCCCGAGCAGGCAGAGGGTCGTGACCTGGAGGTAGGAGGGCTCGAGCCCCCACAAGAACAGGGCAGGGATCGTGAAGATCGTTCCCGTAGCGAGGGCGGTGGAGGCCGAGCCGATGGTCTGCGAAAGGTTGGCCTCCAGGATCGTCCCCCGTAGGCCGAGGAGGCGGAAGAGGGCCACGGTCATGACCGCGGCAGGAATGGACGCGGACACCGTCATCCCCACCCGCAGACCCAGGTAGGCGTTGGCGGCACCGAAGAGGATCCCGAGCAGGGTTCCGGCCAGAACCGCTTTCAGCGTGAACTCTGCGACCGTCGGCGGCTCTGTCGCGGCCATCGCGTCCGCTCCCGAGGTTCCCACCCACTATACGCGAACCGCCCTTCCCGAATTCCTGCGCCCATCGGTGGGGTTCGCGTGGGAACCGCCCCCCCTTGCGGTGCTCTCGCGGCACGCGGATGGCCCTTTCAACCCGTGATACGTCCTGCGGAGGCGAGGGCCAGCCGCCACCGGTCCAACCGGAGGTGCCAACCGTGGGGCGGTCGGCTAGGAAACAACCCCGAGGCGCACCCTCGCTCAGAACTTGAGGCCGATCGCCTCGGTCAGGAACTCGACAAAAGGCGCGGTAGTCTTAAAGGCGTCGAGCACGTCCTCCGGGAAGCGGGGGCTCGTCACACGCCGATCGTCCAGCAGCGCGCGGGCGCCGAAGTCCTTGCGCCTGATGTCTTCGATGAGGGGATGCTTCGGATCGAAGCCCAGCGGCGCCCGTCGGAGCGACTCCCCGGCCATGCCGCAGCTGGATCGGAAGTCGTGTCCCTGCGTGATGCGCTGCCAAGTCTTCGTGTCGTCGACAATCGCCTGCCTGATGCGCTTCAGGGCGTCTGCCTCCGGGTGCCATATTCCCGCGCCCACCGAGCAGTCTCCGGGCTGAAGCCGCAGGTAGAAGGCGGGGGTCGCACCCTCCTTTCCCTTAGCGTGCGGGAAGTGCGCCGCGATCGCAACCTTGTATGGCGTCTTGTCTTTGGAGAAGCGGGTGTCGCGGTAGATGCGCATCATCGAGCCACCGACGGGGCTCGGATCGGCGACGAACTCCGGGCTGATCTTCTTCAGCCGGGGCCCGAGATCGGCGATGAAGCGGAGAAACGGATCCCGCACCGACCGTTCGTAGCGGTCCTTGTTCTTCTGAAACCAGTCACGCTCGTTGTGGGCCTTGAGCTCGCTCAGGAAGCGAAACAGGTCGGGCGTGAAGTAGGGGGTCGCGGCCATGGCGAAACCATACTACTTCCCGAACATCGCGGCGAAGGGGCGTGCATCGAAGACGATGCGAATGGAAGCGATCTTGTCCCCTCGAAACCTGAAACCATTCGGCGATGAAGGCCGTGCCGGCCGGCGTCTTCGTGACCATGTCATAGAGCCGCTCCACGGAAGCGTCGATCCCCCAGGTCGCCGAGCGGATTGGCTACGATTCGGAGGTCGGATTCGGCTGTGCGTTCAAGCGCTACACCGGGGCGTCGCCGGCCGCTTATCGACGGCGGCTGCGCGGCGCGTTTTCGTGAACGACGCGAAGCGGCGTGGGGCGCATCCCCCACCAACCCGCCCTCGGGCCTATTGGGGAGTGGTGGCCGCCCACCAAGGGCCGCCGTCCGCCCCGGGCCGGCTCGTTGCCGAGCGCCGGCTCCGTCGGTGGTAAGCGAGTTCCATGCGCCGCGGACTCCCGGGCAGTCGGGACTCCCAGCCGCGAACACGCGGCGGAGAGAACGTCCGTTTCCTTGACGCCCTCGCGGTGGCTCGGATAGACTCCCGGTTTCCGACTCGGAGGTCAGAACGATGGCTATCCGCATTGGCATCAACGGATTCGGGCGAATCGGGCGGAATATCCTCCGGGCCGCGCTCCATGATCGGGAACTCGAATTCGTGGCCGTGAATGACATCACGGACGCCAAGACGTTGGGCCATCTCCTGAAGTACGACTCGATCCTGGGCAACCTACCGGAGGAGGTCAGGGCGGAAGGCGACGCCATCCACGTGGCCGGCCGGTCGATCAAGGTCCTGGCCCTGAAGGACCCCGCCCAGCTCCCCTGGAAGGACCTGAAGGTCGAGTACGTGATCGAGTCCACCGGCCTCTTCACGAGCGCAGAGAAGGCCAAGGCTCACATCACGGCGGGGGCCAAGAAGGTGATCATCTCCGCGCCCGCCAAGGACGAGGACCTCACCATCGTGCTGGGTGTCAACCAGGACAAGTACGACCCCCGGAAGCACGTGGTGGTCTCCAACGCCTCCTGCACGACCAACTGCCTGGCCCCGGTGGCCAAGGTGTTGCATGACACCTTCGGCATCGTGAAGGGGCAGATGACGACCATACATTCGTACACGAACGACCAGAGGATTCTGGACCTCCCCCACCAAGATTTGCGGCGAGCCCGCGCCGCGGCCCAGTCCATGATCCCCACCTCGACCGGGGCCGCCAAGGCTCTCCACCTGGTCATCCCCGAGCTGAAGGGGAAGCTCGACGGGGTGTCCATCCGGGTGCCCACTCCCAACGTGTCGCTCGTGGATCTGACCGTCCAGCTGGCCAAGCCCGCCGCGGCCGAGGAAATCAACGCCGCCTTCAAGAAGGCGTCCGCCGGGCCCATGAAGGGGATCCTGGAGGTCACCGACGACGAGTTGGTTTCCGTGGACTTCCGGGGCAACCCCGCCTCCTCCATCGTGGACGCCCCCCTCACCAAGGTCGTGGACGGCAATCTGGCCAAGGTCTTCTCCTGGTACGACAACGAGTGGGGCTTCTCGAATCGCGTGAAGGACCTGCTGCACTTCATGGCGGCCCGCGACCACGCCTGAGGGGACCCTTCCCCGCGGGGGACTCCGGATGCCGAAGCAGACCGTCAAGGACCTTCGGAACCTTCGCGGAAAGCGCGTCTTCGTACGCGCGGATTTCAACGTCCCTCTCACCAAGGGAGCCATCCGCGACGACACCCGGATCCGGGCCTCGCTGCCCACCCTCCAGCACTTGATCCAGGCGGGGGCGCGGCTGGTCCTGGCCTCTCACTTGGGCCGGCCCCCGAAGGGGCCCGCCCCCGAGCTCAGTCTAGGCCCGGTGGGAGTCCGGCTCGCGGATCTGCTGGGCCGGCCGGTGATGATGGCCGCGGACTGCGTGGGTCCCCAGGTTCGGAAGATGGCGGGGGAACTGGCCGAAGGGGACGTTCTCCTGCTCGAGAACGTCCGCTTCCACCGGGAGGAAGAGGCCAACGACCCCGCCTTCGCGGCACGTCTCATCGCCGACAGCGGCGCTGTCGTCTTCGTGAACGATGCCTTCGGCAGCGCCCATCGGGCCCACGCTTCCACCGAAGGCGTTTCCCACCATGTAGAGACCTCGGTCGCCGGGCTGCTCATGGACAAAGAGCTGCGTTACCTGGGGATGGCTTTGGAGGGGCGGGAGCGACCGTTTGTGGCCATCCTCGGGGGAGCCAAGGTCTCGGACAAGATCCAGGTGATCGAGAACCTGCTCCCCCGCGTGGACGCGCTCCTCATCGGGGGTGGGATGGCTTACACCTTCTTCCGGGCCCAAGGCCTGGCCATCGGCAAGAGCCTGGTGGAGGAAGAACGCCTGGAGCTGGCCAAGGGCCTGCTCATCCGCGGCCAGGGCAAGCTCCACCTCCCCAGCGACCATGTCGTGGCCGCGGCCTTCGCGGCCGACGCCGAGCACCACACCTCTCCGGTGACGGAAATCCCCGCGGGCTGGATGGGCCTCGACATCGGACCCCGAACCGCGAGCGCATTCGCCGAGATAGTGGGCAGGGCCAAGATCGTTCTCTGGAACGGTCCCCTGGGGGTCTTCGAGCTCGAGCCGTTCGCGGAGGGGACGCGGGCCATGGCGCGCGCTCTGGCCGAGGGCACGGGCACGACGATCGTGGGGGGCGGGGACAGTGTGGCCGCGGTCACGCAGATGGGCCTCGCGGACCGGATCACCCATGTCTCCACCGGGGGGGGCGCCTCCCTGGAATTCCTGGCCGGCGACCCCCTGCCCGGGGTGGCCTGCCTCGAGGAGGCCTGACATGCGGCGCCCCCTGATAGCGGGCAACTGGAAGATGTACAAGACGATCCCGGAGGCGGTTGCGCTGGCCCGGGAGGTGGCGGCGGGGGCGGGCTCCGTACCCGGGGAGGTGGAGGTCCTCGTCGCCCCCCCCTTCACCGCCCTCCACGCCGTCAAGCAAGCCCTGGGGGTCAGCGCGGTCGCCCTGGGCGCTCAGAACGTGCACTGGGAGTCCGAGGGCGCCTTCACGGGCGAGGTCTCGCCTCTCATGCTGCGGGACGCCGGCTGCACCCACGTGATCCTCGGCCATTCCGAACGCCGCCAGCTCTTCGGCGAGACGGACGAGAACGTGGCTCGTAAGGCGGTGGCCGCCCTCGCCCAGGCCCTCACCACCATTCTGTGCGTTGGGGAGACCCTGGCCGAGCGGGAGTCGGGGCGGACGATGGAGGTCGTGGAGCGCCAAGTGGAGCGGGCGCTGCGTGCCCTCTCCCCCGACCAGGTGGCGGGACTGGTCATCGCCTACGAGCCGGTCTGGGCCATCGGCACCGGGCGTACGGCCACGCCCGCCCAAGCCCAAGAGCTGCATTCCTTCATCCGCAAGCGGGTGGCCACCTCGCACGGAGAGCCCGCGGCGGAGGCGGCCCGGATCCTCTACGGGGGGAGCGTCAAACCGGAGAACATCGGCGCGCTGATGGCCGAGCCCGACATCGATGGCGCCCTAGTAGGCGGGGCCTCGCTGGTTGCCCAGTCCTTCCTCAAGATCGTCCGCTACCCCTCGGCCTGACCCAAGCGGCCCAAGGCGGCGCCGATTCCCCGCTTGGTGTCCGCGCTCACCTTGCCCCCGCGCTCGGTCAGGTAGAACTCGTCGCGCACCCGCTCCCCCGGGGTCTGGATGACGGCCATCTCGATGCTGCACCCCGCTTCCGAGAGGTGCTGGCTGATGAGGTGGAGCAGGCCCAAACGGTCGCGCCCCTCCACGGAGAGCCGGCTCGCGGCGGGGTGAGCATCATCGTCCCACTCAAAGGCGAGCGCGGGGCCAGGGGCCTCTGCGATCTCCGTGCGCTCCCGGAGGGCTTTCTCTAGGTCTTCCTTGCCCTCCACCACGTCCTCCAGGAAAGCCTGGAAGCGGCGGCGCTCCCCCTCGTCCGCGAACCGAGCCGCGCGGTCGGCGAAGCTAAAGGTGTCGAGCACGAGAGCGTTAGCGTTGGTGAAGGCCTCGGCGGCCACGATGTTCATGCCGAAGCAGCCGAGGGAGCCCGCAATGCGCGCGAAGAGAAAGCTCCGGTCCCGGGCCACCAAGCACATCTTCCAGAGCGGGCCTTCTCGGGAAAGAGACGAAATCACCGCGCGTCCGCCCAGGCTGCCCATGAGCGCATAGTGCTTGACGATCTCCACCGGCGACGTGGCCGCCAAGTAACGGTGGGGGAAGCCGAGCACGAAGCGGGTGAAGCGCTCCTCGTCCACGGACAAAGGAAGCTTGCGGAGGAAGGTCCGGACCTCCTCCGGTTCCGTGATGGACAACTCTTCGAAGCGCGGCACGGTCGATCTTTCCATCCGTGGGCGGACCTGTCAAACCTGCCTTCCCACTGGCATCATGGCCGGCATGGACCCCTTGCCGCCCCCCGCCCTTCCCCCTTGGATCGAGGCCATGCTGCCGGGCGGGTTGAGGCGCTGCCGGGTGGAGGTGGGGGGATACCGCATGCACGTGATGGAGGTCGGCCAGGGTCGGCCCGTCCTCCTCCTGCACGGAAACCCCACTTGGGGCTTCCTTTACCGCAAAGTGGCGGCCGCCCTCGCGGGGGATCCCCTGCGTCTCATCATGCCCGACCTCATCGGTCTCGGCTTCTCGGACAAGCCGCGGCGGGGAGCCGAGCACCAGCTGGAGCGGCACGCGGCCTGGCTGGGCGCCCTCCTCGATGGCCTCGATCTCCACGACCCGGTCTTCGTCCTCCAGGACTGGGGCGGTCCCATCGCGCTCCGTGCCCTCGCCGACCGCCCACGCCTGGCCGGAGGGCTGGTCATCCTGAACACCGTGGTGGGCCCACCGCGGCCGGGCTTCCGGCCCACCGCTTTTCATCGCCTGGCCCGCCTGCCCGGGTTGAGCCAACTCCTTTTCCGCGGCTTTGGCTTCCCGCAGAATGCGCTGCACCGTGTACAGGGCGACCCCCGCACCATCCGCGGGAGCGTCGCCCGCGCCTACCGCTTCCCCTTGGCCGGCCTCCGGAACAATGTGGCCCCCCTGGCCCTGGCCCGCATGGTCCCCGACTCCGCCGCCCATGCCTCGATTGCGGCGCTCGCCGAGGGCCAGGCGTTCCTGGAGGGTTTCCCCGGCCCCGTCGCCATCGTCTGGGGCGACCGGGACCCCGTCTTGGGCCGGGTCCGGAGCTGGATCGAGAGGCTCCTGCCCCGCGCGCGGGTGACCCGTACCGAGGCCGGCCACTTCCTGCAGGAGGAGGTCCCGGCGGAGATCGCGGAGGCGGTCCGGTTCGTGGCCGGGCGGGGCTGGCCCTGACCAAGGTGCGCGGGAGGAAGTCTGGTATAGTTAGCGTTTGCGGCAGGGCCCCCCGAGCCCGCCCGGAGACGGGAACATGACAATCGCCTTCTACCTCGTGATGACGCTCCACGTCATTGCCTGCCTCTTTTTGATCGCCGTGGTGCTGCTCCAGCAGGGGAAGGGTCAAGACCTGGCCAGCGCCTTCGGCGGGGGCGGGACCCAGACCGCGTTCGGCCCCCGCGGTTCCGCCAACGTGCTCTCCCGGGCCACCACCGTGCTGGCGGGCGTCTTCATGGTGACCAGCTTGGCCCTGTCGATGGTGAAACCCCGGGCGCGGTCCGTCCTGGACACCGTCCCCTCTGCGGCCCCTCTCGCTTCCCCAAGCCCGGTGGCGGCGGCCAGTCCCAAGCCCCTCACCCCCGCCCCCGCCGCCCCCGCGTCCCCGCCCGCGCGCTGACGGGCTCCGCCGGCCGCCCCCTAGGAGCGCTTGACCGAACAGCGACCCCGGCAGCCGGTTGCGACCAAGCAGAGGCTGCCCTAGGCCATTGGACCTGACTCGGCGTCGGTTGGTGGTAGTGGGGTATCCTGACTCGCCCCACAATTGCGGGCGCTGTGGCCAGGAGGGCCGAAGGTAAAGCACGTCGAGCGTCGACACCCCCGCCGACGTTTGGCTGAAGCCGCGGGAAGCGTGAACGGCACGTTGAGGACGCGGACTCCGACTTGTAGAATGGCCGTGAGCCGGCGCACACCCTCCAACCGCTCGGCCCCGTAGGTTCGTGGCGGGGGAAGCAGCTTCCCCGTCCCTTGTCGGAAGCCGGGCCCCAGGGAGCTCCCATCATGGCCGACATGAACGAGCTGTTGAGCCGGGCCGCCCAGGAGGCCGAGGCCGTGGCCCTGCAGGCAGCCCAGGTGGCGGAGGGGGCGGAACGGTTGCTCGAGCAGGCCACGAGCCTCGGGGAACGTGTCGAGGCCGAGCACGAGGAGGCCCGCCGGCGGCTGGTCGACCTGGAGCGCCACCTGCGGGACGGCCAGCTGGTCCGCCCGGAGACCGCCGCCGCTCTGGCTGCCCTCCGGTCGGGCCAAGCCCGCGACGTCGCCCTGCGGGCCCAGGCCGAGGAGTTCCTGGGCCGGCTTCACACCGAGCTGGCGGGGCTACGGGGCGAGAAGGAGCGGGTGCTCGGCGAGCTGGAGCCCCGGGCCCAGGCCGCGGAGGCGGACGTGGCCGCGTACGCGGACCGCGTCCGGCAGCTCGAGGCCGCAACCGAGGCCCGACAGGAGGCGGCGCGGGCGGCCCTGGGCGCTCTCCGGGAGCAGGCGGCGGCGGCCCGCACCACCCTCCGCGACCGGCGGAGCCTCCTTCTCGCGGAGCTCCGCGTCTTCGAGGAGTCCCTCCGGGAGCGGCTCGACGCCCTTCTGAAGACCTTCGAGGCCTTGGGGCTCGGCCTCCAGGAGCAGGCCCGCGACCTGGCGGGAGCCCTCAATTCCCTTTCCGAGCGCGCGGCCTTGGGCCTGAGGGAGCGCTTCGCTCGCGAAGCCCTTGTGCGCCTGGCCGAGTCAGCGGAGGGGCTGAAAGGGGGGATGAGGGCAGCCGAGGAGTTCGCGCAGGAGCAGGAGCGGCGGCTGCAGAAGGCCTTCGAGACCCTCTCGGACCTGATGAAGGCCACCAACGATAGCCAGAGGACGGTTATACGAAACCTGCGGTAGAGACGAGGATCGGGGAGCGGCCCCATGGCTGAGCTGGACGTCGCCGGCAGTCTGGCCCTGGAGCGGGCCACCGCCCTCCTTCTGGGGGTGGACGCGGCCGAGGCTCGCCTGGCCGAGGCGCGCGAGCGGCTCGCACGGGCGGTGGCCGACTCTGAAGCCGAGTGGTCCCGGCTGGGCGGGCTGGCGGCAGAGGCCGCGGCCGAGATAGCGGCTGAGGCCCAGGAGCTCTTCGGGGAGGGGACGCAGGCCCAGGAGGCCCTCCTCCAGCTCCGGGGGAGCTACGAGCGGTTGGCTACGGAGGCGGAGGAGGAGAAGGAGCACATCGAGGAGGAGCTGGAGGCCTTCGCGGGACGGCTGCGCGAGGTGGATCCCGCACTCCAGAAGGGGCTGGCCGAGGCCGAGCAAGCCGCGCAGGGCCTCCGCGAGCGAGCGGAGGCGCTGGAGGGGGAGCTGAAGCAGGCGCTGGCCGCGGCCGAGGCCGACCTCCATGATGACCTGGCGGGGGAGCTGCGCGAGCTCGAGGACGGCATCCGTGAGCGGACGGAGGCGCTCGGGGCGTTCCTGGTGGGGGAGGCCGTGCCCACCGTCAACGCGGCGGTAGAGGAGCTGCTGGCCCAGCTCCAGGGGGCGGAGGCCTCGGTCCGCGAGTCCCTCGAAGCTGCCGAGCGGACGGTGGCGGAGGGAGCGGAGAGCGCCGTGGACGAGGTCGCGGCCGGACACGAACAAGCCCTAAACGAGTTGGCCGATTTGGGAACATCCCTGGAAACGCTGCTGCACAAGCTGAATGCGCTCGCCGAGGATGGGGGGACAGCGGTCCAGAAGGACGGGGACGCGCTGAACGAGGTCGGACGCGAGGCCCAGGAGAGCCTGAACGCCACCCTCGGTCTGGTAAGGGACGTGGAGGAGACGCTACGGCACTACAGCTTCGTCCATTTCTGAGGCTGCAGGGTCCAAGGTAACTTGCTCATGGCCGATTCCACTCCGCTCGAGAGTCTGGAGCAGTTCCTGGGCCTCCTGGGCGGGGTGCGGGCGCAACTCGAGAGCGCAGGCGCGCGGATCGTCTCCGAGAGCGAGGCCCTCCACGGTGGCGGGCGGGAGGCCGAGGCCGCGCTGGCCGCCTTCGCGGAGACGCTGGCCGCGGGAGTCGAGCGCCTCGATTCTGTGCAACTCGACGGTGTCAATGCGGTGCGGGCCTGGACGGAGGCCCTCACATCCGGACTCAGCGGCCCCCTCGCCGAGGCGGAGCCGCGCCTCTCGGAGACCGGCGACCGGTTCGGACTGGAGGTCGAGTCCGCCCGGGAGGCCCTGGAACGCGAGCGGATGGCCTGGTCCGAGGACCTGGGTGAGCTGGAAGCCACCCTGGGTACGCTGGAGGAAGAGGTGGGTTCACTCGTTCTGTCCACCGACCAGGCCTTCGCAGTCCTGGAGGCCGCGCTCACTCACGCCGCGGAGAGCCTGTCCGCCGCCGTCACCGAGGCCCAACTCGAGGCACAGACCCTGGGCGACCTCGCCGCGGGGGACCTCCTGAGCATTGCGGAGGGTGGATTTCGCGGCCTCACCCTGGAAACCACGGACCGGCTGTCCCCCCTGGAGGAGAACCCCCTAGGGGTGATGGGCCGGGGCGCGCTCACGCGTCTTGAAGAGTCGTCGGAGACCGGGCAAGTCTTCGGCCACAACACGATCGAGAGAAGCGCGGACCTACTCGATGGGGTGGCCCCGCACTGGGTATCGGCCCGGGAGGCAGCCGCCTCCGCCCTTGACCAGGCGGTAGACGACCGGGGTGGAGAGCTCCGGGAGGAGCTGGAGGAGGTGGGAAGCGCCCTCGCCGAGGGAGTGGACGTGAGCGCCGGCTACTCTCCCCTGCTCCCCCAGCTGCCACCGGTCCGTGATGCGGTGGAGAAGATAAGCGAGATGCTGGACGCCATGAACCCGTTCGCTTGAGGACCGAGGATCACCCCCGGAGGCAACCGCCGTCATGATCGACGCCGAAACCCTGAAAGAAACCCTGAGGGCGCTCTCGGAAACCCTCCCCACCCTCTCCCCCCGCGTGGAAGCCCTCATCGCGGACGGGGAGTCGCTGAGGTTGGAGGCGGAGGAGGCGGCGCGGGAGCTGCGGGAGCGGCGGGCGGATGCGGAGCAGGTCTTGGCCCGCGTGGAAGTCGCCCTGGGCGAGCTGCGCGACGGGTCCGTGGCCCGCGGGGCGCTGATGGAGCAGGGCCTGGACGCTCTGACCCCCGCTCTCAATTCCTCTCTGGCGGCCGTGCCCATGGTCGGTCCCCTCGTGGCCCAGGCCACGGCCATCGATCTCACGATCCTGAAGCAGGCTCCGACCCTCCTCCGGGCCGCCCAAGAAGAGGCGGAGCGGGCTCTGGCTTCCCTGCAGGAGGGCGTCAGCACGGGAGAGGCTGCCCTCGGCACGGCGCTGGAGGAAGTGGCCCAGGCCGAGGAGTCTTTCCGTTTGCGGCTGGAGGCCGCGCAGACCGGGCTGACCGAGCGCGTGGAAGTCCTGGTCCAGGCCATGGAGGCGCGGCAAGTGGAGGCCCTGCAGCGACTGGGAACGGCGGGCGAGGTCTTTGCCAGCCTGGAGGCCGACTTCCAGGACCGGCTCACCGCCGTGAACGAGCGGATCGTGCAGGCCCGGACGTCGCAGCTGCTGGACGCGACCCGGGACCGGGCGGCCGAGCTCCAGCAGCAGATCGAGGCCGCACTCTCCCAGATCACCGACACCCTGAAGGAGGTGAGCCACGGCGTGCGTCGCACCCGGGACGACGCCGCCCAAGGGCGCGAGGTCCTCCTTCCCCTTTTTGCAGAGCTGCACCGGCGGCTGGAGCCGCTGAAGCGGGCGGTGCAGTCGGTGAAGGAAGCCGCGGAAGAGGTGGGGGTTCCCCTCTAGGGGCTAGCCTTCGCCGGGCTCCACCGTAAACGGCTCCTTGTCCTCGAGCGTCTTGCCCGAGAGCTCGTCCAGAAGAGTGATCACCATCTCGTACTCCCCGGGGGCGGCGTCCTCGAGCGAGAAGCCCACGCGCCGCATGAGCCTTCCCAGCGACGTGGGGCTGATCGGGGAGGGGCTCACGGCCCGAAAGTTGCTGCCGTCGGGTCCGTGCACGACGTAGCCCATGGTCACCCGGGGCATGCCGGACTTGGGATCCTTGGCCGCACCGTGGACCTCCACATCGCAGAACAGCGTCGCTCCCTTGGCAAAGCTCCGCCGGGAAAGCCGGCCCAGCGGGCCGCCCATGCCGCCGTCGGGCGGGACGTGGCGGATGTCGCTGAGGATGGGGGTGGAGATGCGGAATTTTGACGGGTCCGGCACCTCGAACTCGTGGATCAGCGTACCCACCCGCCCCGAGTTCTTGTCCCGGATTACGACTTTGGCCTGGTAACCCCCGGCGGCCAGCTCGAAATCACGAACCAGGGGATACCAGCTCTTGGCGAGCCTCTCCCGCGTCTGGGGATACAGCTTCATTTCCACGTTCTGGTCGTACCGGAAGTACTCGCCGGACTCGCGGTGAGCCACGACCAGCAGGAGCTCCAGGTTGTCTACCAGGCGACCCTCTTTCTCCTCGAAGGCAAAGCCCCGCACGTCCACGTCGGTGGTCACCTGCACGGCCGCCTTGCCGAGAAGCTTCTCCTCCATCACATAGGCCGACATGCGCAGCGGGATCGCCTCCTCCTCGTAGGGCGAGTCCAGGGCCCTTTGGATGATGGGGTCCGGGGTCCCCGGCTTACGGGCGGGCGGCTTCGCGTCCGTGGCCGCGTAGTAGCCCTTGCGCGCCCGCACCTGGAGGCCCTTCCGGCCGATCAGCTTGAGCGAGATCTTGCGGAACTTTCCATCCCGCGCGGTGTTGGTGGGGTTGTAGCCCAGCAGGTAATAGGCCCGGAGTTCGTCCGCGATGCGCTGGATGCCTTTGGCGAGGTCGTTGGTGTTGCGGACGGTGAAGCCGCCGCTGTCCGCAGCCACGGACTCCGCCCCTTCCGAGGCCTCGATGGTCTCCATGAAGGCGGACCCTATGTCTTGCTCGGGCAACGCGGGCCCGAATTGCGCGGTCATGGCCAGGGGCATCCCTTCCAGCCCGCGGGCATCCAGGAAGTAGACGGCAACGTTGGAGCGGCGGGAGGCTTGGAGGACCCTCTTGAATTCGTCCAGGTTGGGGTCGTAGATGAAGCCCTCGGAGACGAGGATGATCGACTTGCGGCCCTTGGTGGTGCCGAGGGCGTTCAAGACCCGCTCCATCGTCTCCAGGGTGATGCGGTTCTTGGTGGTGGCCGCGAAATACACCTCCGAAGCTTTGCCGGTGATGTAGGGGTCTTCTCCGCCGGCGAGGCTGCTGCTGCTGCCGGTGCTGCTGCCGGTCGGGTTGGAGCCCGCCGCCGGGTTCACCCCGTACGTGTCGTAGCGGCGCTGGACCCGTTGCTGGACCTGGGCGTCGCGATACATGTGGATACGCATGGCTTCGTAGTCGGTCATGCGGTCGTTCGACGTGTCGGGGATGTAGCGGCCGTCCAGGCGCTTCACCAGGGTCAGGAGCTCGTCGCGTCCCGCCATCATCTTCGTGCTCCACCAGGCGCCCCCTCCCGTGGCCACCACGCTGACCCGGTCTCCCTCCCGCACCCCGTTCTTCAGGAATTCCCCGACCGCTCCCTTGGCCCGGAGGGCCATGAAGGGCGTGAGGTGGATGTCGTCGAACACAACCACGAAGGTCCGGGCGGTGCGGACGTGGGGGTCGGTGTTGGTGGAGACAAAAGGACGGGGGGCGGGGTTCGCGGGGGGAGGCTCGGGGGAAAGTAAGATCGTCTCGAAGCTGGTGATCGTCTGGGGGACGCCGTCCTCGGTGATCTGCATCTCGTCCTTGGTGAGGTCGGGGACGGGGTTGCCTTTCTTGTCCGTCACCACCGCGTCCACCGTCACCAGCTCCACCTGGCTCGGGAAGGAGGGGGCCGGCTCGGCAGCGGGGGAGGGCGAGGGACTGGGCGGGGGCGAGGGGCGGGGCGGGGGTGAGGGCGGAGCCTGGGCGAGGACCAGGGCGGGAACGAGGAGGATGAGGGCGAGCCAGCCCCGGCTCATCGGGAAGGCTCCAGGTTCACCAGGACTTGCCCGTCTTCTACCTTGACCTCGTATTGGACCACCTTGAGTTCGGGATTCATCACATTCTCCCCGGTTGTCACGTCGAAGCTCCAGCCGTGCCAGGGGCAGGTCACTCGTGGCCCCTCGACGAAGCCCTGGCCGAGCGGCCCTCCCCGATGCAGGCACGTGTTGCCGATGGCGTGAAAGCTACCGCCCACGTTGAAGAGGGCCACCGCCCTTCCCCCCAGACTGATCTCCGTCCCCGTGCCGGGGGCGAGGTCTGAGGCGGCGATGGCTCTAATGAATTCGGACATCGACTCTCCCCAAGAAAAGACTCCCTTTTGAAGTCTACAACAGGGTTTGCTCCCCCGTTGCCAACCCCACCCGGCGGCCCGGCCTGAAGGCGTCCTCAGGGAGACTCAGGGGCCTCTTCCAGGGCCCGGCCCAGGCGCTCGAGGCCCGCGGCCAGGATGGGGGGACCGCAGCCGAGGGCCAACCGGAAATGGTCGGGCAGGCCGAAGAAGAGCCCGGGGGCTACGGTGGTGTCGTAACGGTCGCGGAGTCGCGCGCAGAGTCCGTCCACGTCGCCCCTCAGGAGGCGGGGGAAGGCGATCATGCCCGCGTCCACGGGAAGGGCCGATAGGTCCGCCCGGGAAGCCAGGAACCGGTTGACAACGTTGCGGTTGGTCTCGAGCAGTGCCCGGGCCCGGGCCGCCACCCGGTCCAGGTGCTCGAGGGCCACCACGCTCAGCCGCTCCGCGGGATGGGCCGGCACCACCCCGAAGAGATCGTTGAGACGCCACATACGCCGAACAAGGTCGGGATCGGCCAGGGCCCAGCCACACCGCAGCCCCCCGAGGCCATAGGCCTTGGTCAGGCTGGAGGTGGCGACGAAAGCGGGGCCGAGGTGGAAGGCCGAGCGCGTGGGCCGGCCGAGGACGGCCAAGGCCTCTCGGTAGACCTCGTCCACGAGCACCCGGGCCCCCACGCCTTGGGCGATTTCCCCCACCGCTCGGAGCGTCTCCTCGCTGGCGAAGGCGTTCGAGGGGTTGTGGAGGTTGGTGAGGACGACGATACGGGTCTTCGGCGAGATGGCGGCCGCCACTGCGTCGGGCTCCAGGCGGAAACCCTCCTCGCTCCGCCGCGGGAAGCGGCGGACCACGAGTCCAAGGTAGCGCGCGGCATCCACCAGCAGCGCGTAGGTGGGATGCTCGATCAGGACCTCGTCGCCGGGCTCAGCCGCGCTAGCCAACACCAGGAGGTTGGCCATGGACGTGCCGGTGGCGGCCACGACGTGGTCGGGTGTCGTCCCCGCCCTCTGCGCCAAACGCTCCTGGAGGGGCGGATAGCCGTAGAAGCTGGAGCCGGTCAACTCCAGGTCCTCCGGGCGGACGGGCAGCTCCGCCAGCGGATAGGCCTCCACTCCGCTGGAGGCCAGGTTGAAGCTGGCCCCCGAACGTGTCTTGGCCCACTCCATGTAGTCGGAGGAGAGGACCCGGCTCATGGAGTGGCTCCCCGATTCCGCCAGAAGAGGTAGGCCGGGATCCCGGCCAGCAGGAGGCCCAGCCCGATCAGCGCGTTTGTGGGGTAGCGGTAGACGGTGTTGAGTACCACCAGCCAGGATGCGGCCACGAAGAACCCGGTGGTCCAGGGATGACCGGGCGTGCGGAAGGCACCCACCTCGCCCCGGTGCCGGAAGACGAAGAGGGCGGCCCCGGTGAGGCCAAAGGCGATGAAGTCCACCGAGACCACGTAATTGAGGATTTGCTCATAGCGGCCGGAGAGGGCAATGACCATGGCCAACACGCCCTGAAGCGCAATCGCCACGACCGGCACGCGGGTCCGGGGATGCAACCAGCCGACGCTCCGAAAGAAGAGCCCGTCCCGCGCCATGGCGTAGTAGACGCGGGGAGCGGTCAAGATCCCCTGGCTCAAGAAACCGAGGGTGGAGATCGTTATCCCCACTCCAATGAAGACCGCCCCCCGCTCGCCCAGGGCCTGGCGCATCACCGCGGAAGCGGGAGCACGGGTGGCGGCTAGGCCTTCGGGGCCCAGGACGCGGAGGCAGATCAGATTGACGGCCAGGTAGAGCCCCACCACTCCGACCACCCCGAGGAGCAGGCCCCGGGGAAGATCCCGCTCTGGCCGGCGCAGCTCCCCGGACACGAAACTCGAGGTCTGCCAGCCGCCATAAGCGAAGAGTGTGGGCACGAGGGCGGCCCCCATCGCGGTCAGGAGGTCGAAGGAATAGGGCCGATCGAGCACGGGAGTGAAGCGCGCGCGCGATCCTTCGACGAAGTAGATGCCCGCCGCCACCATGGCGACGATAGCCCCGATCTTCAGGACCATGAGCGCGCTCTGCAGGCCGCTCCCCGCCCTCACCCCGAGGCAGTTGACGGCGGTCAGCAGGGCCAGGACGAGAACCGCAACCGCACCGTCCGCGAGGGGCGCGTGGCTCAGTTCGTGGAAATAGCGCGCGAAGGTGACCGCGACCGCAGCCATGCCTCCGCTCTGGATCACGAGGAGCAGACACCAGCCGTAGACGAAGGCGGCCGCGGGGTGAAAGGCCTCGCGGAGGTAGGCGTATTGTCCTCCCACCTGGGGGCGCAGGGAGGCCAGCTCCGCGTACACCAAAGCGCCCACCAGCGCGATCAGGCCTCCCAGGACCCAAGCCCCGAGGATGAGGGCGGGCGTGCCCACCTGGCGGGCCACCACGTAGGGATTGATGAAGATGCCGGATCCCACGATTCCGCCCATGACGAGCATGGTGGCGTCGAACAGGCCCAGCCGGCGGACGAGGTCGGGGACGCCGCTGACCGGAGCCGGGGGGAGGGGAGGCGCCATGGGACGCTCGACTCTATCCGCCCCTACTCGCGCCCGCAATTGAGGCTCGCGCGCAGGTCAAGGGCCCGCCGAGGGTCCCACCCTGACCGCGGTGGCCAAGGCGTGACCGTGGCTAGCGGTCGCCACCAACCAGGTGGCGTCCGCCTCCGCCAACACGCGATCGCGTGCGGTCTGGATGTCCGCGGCGGGGAACTTGCCCACGCCGTAGACGGGGCGCAGGCTCCGGAACGCGATATGACCCGTGAAGGGATCGGTCCGTCGTGGCCGACCTTCTGCCGCTATCATAGAGCCTGCGAGGCAACACCCCGGGTAGGTCCATGCGACGGGATTCGTCCAAACGCGGCCGGACGCGAACGGTGGCCCCCCTGTGAGGGACGGGCCTGGGCGGCGCGCCCTCAAGCGCGTGGCCCTTTGGAATTTCACTCTAAACATAGGGTTGAACCGGGTCTGGCGCCGGTGGCGGGCGGGCGCCCCCTTCCGGCTGGGCGGGGAGTGTCGCCGGTGCGCGCGGTGCTGTGAGGCCCCCGCCATCCAGGTGGGACGGCCGACCTGGTACTCGCGCGCCCTCCGACACCTCTTCCTCGCCTGGCAGGAGCGCGTGAACGGCTTCGTGCTCGTGGGCCGCGACCGGGAACACCGGACTTTCATCTTCCGCTGCACGCACTTCGACCCCACCACACGGTCCTGCGACAGCTACGACTCGCGCCCCGGGATGTGCCGCGATTATCCGCGCGCCCTCCTCTGGCAGCCGTACCCCGTGATGCTGCCGGGGTGTGGGTACCGGCCGGTGGCCGCCAACGTCGACGGCCTTCTGCGCAGCCTAGAGGGGCAATCGCTCAGCCCGGACCAGCGGGCAAAACTAGTCGAGGGCCTGCGCCTGGAGAAGTAACGATGGCGGGGCTTGCGCTCCGCAGCGCGATCAGGTGATGGCCAGCATCCGATCGAGGGCCGTGCGCGCCTCGCGGGCCGTGGCCTCCCCAACCCGGACAGGGTTCCGTACCTCGCCCTCCAAAAGGCCCTCCAGCACCCACAGCAGGTGGGGAGGGTCGATGCGAAACATGGTGCTGCAGAGACAGAAGCAGTCGTCCAGGCTGACGACCTGCCTCGCCGGGGCCACCTCTCGGGCGAGGCGGTTCACCATGTTGAGCTCCGTCCCCACGGCCCACCGGGAGCCCACGGGGCTCTCCCGAACGGTCCGCAGGATGCCCTCCGTGGAGCCGATGGCATCCGCCCGCTGCGCCACCTCGAAGCGGCACTCGGGGTGGACGATGACCTTGACCCCGGGGATCTCGCGCCGACGACCGTCGACCATGTCCGCGGTGAACCGATTGTGCACCGAACAGTGGCCCTTCCAGAGCAGCACCCGGGCCGCGTGGACCTCCGCCTCCGTGAGGCCGCCCGCATCCTCGTAGGGGTCCCAGATCGGCATGTTCTCCAGGGGGATGCCCATCCGATACCCGGTGTTGCGGCCCAGGTGCTGATCGGGGAAGAAGAGTACCCGGGGTGCCCGTCGGAAGGCCCATTCCAGCACCGCGCGGGCGTTGGAGGATGTGCAGACCGCGCCACCGTGGCGGCCCACGAACGCCTTGAGCTCGGCGGAAGAGTTCATGTAGGTGACGGGCAGGACCTCTCCCCCCACCACCGCGGTCACGTCGTCCCAGGCCGCTTCCACTTGGTCGATGGCCGCCATGTCCGCCATAGTGCAGCCCGCGCCCAGATCGGGAAGGAGCACGGTCTGGCTGGGGGCGGAGAGAACATCCGCCGATTCGGCCATGAAGTGAACCCCGCAGAACACGATGAACTCGGCATGCGGGCGGGCGGCCGCGGCTTGGGCGAGCTTGAAAGAGTCGCCGGTAACATCAGCGTGGACAATCACTTCATCGCGCTGATAGTGGTGACCGAGGACGACCAGGCGCTCTCCCAGCTCCCGCTTGGCACGGACGATCCGCTTCTGGACCTCGTCCGTTTGGGCGGCCAGGATGGGCTCGGGCAGGGCGACTTGCATCATTCCAGCAACACCGCTCTCGATTATATCCGGGGCGGCACCGGGAGCGGGACGCTCCCCGACCGCCCCGGAGCCGATGGCGCGGACTTCACGCCGGGTCCGGCCGTGGCCTTCTCAAGGCCGGCGTCCGGAGCGACGAGCGCTCGGCTATACTCGGGGCCGTGGCCTCCTTCTGGGAGATTCCCGAGGGCGTGCGCGTGCTGCCGGACGGCGCCTGGCGCGTCGGCGGCTTCCCCATCATTCACACCCCGTCCCTCCGTCATCTGAAGACCCGACTCGTCTTCGACGATGGGGGGGCCTTCATCGCGGACGGCTCCCAGCGTATGCCGGTGACCGTGGAGGGGCCGCCCTTCGAGGTCATGAGCCTGGTCCTGGATGGGACGAAGGGGGAGGTGCACGCGCTCCTCGACGACGGCACAGAAGAGGTCGTGACCGCCGGCTCCCTCTCCATGAACGAGGAGAGCGGGCGCTTCGAGTGCCTGGCCCGGGGCGGGCGCTGCCGAGCCGTCTTCTCCCGGGCCGCCCACCAAAGCCTGCTCGACAACGTCGCCGAAGAGGAAGGCCGTTTCTTCATCCGCGTGGGGAGCCTCCAGATCCCGATCCACACCTAGCCGCTATACTCTCTGCATGTTGCTCGGCGCCCACGTTATCCACCGCGGGGGGCGTGAACCAGTCGTCGGGGCAGGGGCGGGACATCACCGCCGACGCTATTCGGAGGCGCCGGGCCCTATCCCGGTCTGAAAGAGGAAGCTCACGCTGGTCCGCGGCCTGGTGCGGCGCGGGCGCGGCAGGGCATGAGATGGACCCTTTCGCCTTGGCGCTGCACGCCAAGAGCCTGGCCCGGGAGAAGGGCTTCGACCTCGTCGGGATCGCCCGTGCCGACGCGCCCCCTGAGCTGGCCTTCTTCGCGGAATGGATCGCCCGCGGCCACGCCGGGGAGATGAGCTACCTCACGTCCCAGGTCGCACGTCGCCAGGACCTGCGGGCGGCCTTTCCTTGGGCTCGTTCGCTGATCGCGGTGGGCCTGCAGTACGACACCCCCTATCCGTACTCCACGGAGGTTCCGAGCGACCGGGGATGGATCGCTCGCTACGCCTGGGGAGACGACTACCACGACGTGATGAAGACGATGCTGGAGGGGCTGGTGGAGGCCCTCCGTCAGGAGGCCGGCTCCTTCACCGCCCGCACTTATGTGGACACGGGACCAGTGGTGGAGCGCGCCTACGCGGCGGCCGCGGGGCTGGCGGCCTGGGGGAAGAATACCTGCCTGCTGCACCCCGAGCACGGTTCGTGGTTCTTTCTGGGGGAGGTGGTGACAGACCTCGATCTGCCTGCGGACGCTCCCCGGCCCGACCTCTGCGGGAGCTGCACCGCGTGCCTCGAGGCCTGCCCCACCGGCGCCTTGCCCGCGCCCTATGTCCTCGACGCCCGGCGCTGTATCAGCTACCTCACGATTGAGGTGAAGGGTGCCTTGCCCGAGGAACGGCGCGCCGACCTGGGCCGCCACGTCTTCGGTTGCGACATCTGCCAGGACGTCTGCCCTTGGAATCGGAAGCGGCGCCAGCGTGGCGGTCCCGCCTTCGCGCCGAGGGCCGGCCTGGCGGCTCCGGATCTGGGTGACCTCGCCTCGCTCGACGATCCGGCCTTCCGCGAGCGCTTTCGCCGGAGCCCGGTGAAGAGGGCCCGGCGCCGCGGCCTTCTGCGCAACGTGGCCGTCGCCCTGGGCAACTCGGGTGACTCCTCCCGAAAACCCATCTTGGAGACGCTGGCGAAGGACGAGGACCCTCTCGTCCGCGAGCACGCGCTCTGGGCTCTGCGCCGGCTGGGGGCGTGCTAGCCTAATCGCCGCTTGGAGGACCCGGGAGTCGCTCGGCGCCTCGACGGAAGGGACGCGTTCTGCGTCCTCGCCCTCCTCCTTTTCCTGGGGACCTACGTCCACTTTCAGATCGACCTCGCGGGACGGCCCGAGGAGGACGCGGCCATGCTCCTCCGCTACTCCCAGCACCTGGCCCAGGGATACGGCGTGGTCTGGAACGTGGGCGAGAAACCGGTGGACGGGGCGACCGACTTCCTGTTCATGGTCGCGGTGGCCGCTCTGCACCGGGTCGGCCTCCCCCTCGAGGGGGCGGCCCAGGCGCTGGGCCTCACCGCCCACGCCCTCACCGTGATCGGCGTCTTTCTCTCAATTCGCTCGCTCTTCGGCGGAGGGCGGGCGCTGGCCCTCCTCCCCGCGGTCTTCCTGGCCGTGGGCCCGGGCCTGCGCCACCTGGCCGCCTGCTACGGAACTCCGCTTTTCGCGTTGGCCGCGCTCACCGCCTGGTATCACGCCCACCGCCTCCTGGCCGTGGAAGTCGAGGAGCTCTCGGGCTCGTCGCTCTTCTTCGCCCTGGCCTCCCTCGCCATGGGTTTGGCGCGGCCGGAGGGAGTGTTCCTGGCCGGGTTCATGCTTCTGGCCGTTCTCTACGGGCGTCGCGCTCCCGGTACGTCCAGAATCCTCATCCCCTTCCTGGGCATCTTCCTGACCCTGGGCCTCGCCTATTTCCTCTGGCGCTGGAGCTACTTCGGCCACCCCCTTCCCAACCCCTTTTATAAGAAGGGCGCCGGAGTCCTGCATTGGTACTCCCTGCGCCAGTCGTTCAAGAACCTCGCGGCCCTCGGCCCTCCCTTCCTGCTCGTTCTCGTCGTGGGCCTGTGCCTGAAGGGGCTCCGGCGGTGGGCTCTCTTCGCCCTCCTCCCCGTCCTGACCTTCACGGCTCTCTGGATCCTGATCTCCGACGAGACCAACTACGTGATGAGGTTCCGGTATCCCATCCTGCCCCTCCTGCTCGTCTCCTGGGTGCCGGTAGGGCAGGGCCTCCTGGAGAGGGTCGGAGGGATGAGGACCGTGGCTCACCGCGGGGCTCTGGTGTGGCCCGTTGCTTTGGCCGTCATGACCGGCCTCGCCCTCTATCAGCACGCCCTCTATCGCTACGTCGCACCTCGCCGCATGGGGCTCTACGACGCGGCCCTCCTCCTCCGCGAATACCGAAGACGGAACTACGGCCTGGCCACAACCGAGGCGGGCCTGCTGCCGCTTTATTCGACCTGGCGGACCCTTGACGCTTGGGGCTTGAACGACCCCGTCGTCGCCCGCGGCGGTCTCAGCCCGGAGTATATCGACCGCTATGGGCCGGAGGTCATCCTCTTCCACGCATATTTCTCCCCCGCCGTCCCCACGAGCGGGGAGCGGGTGGAGAACCGCTCCCTGGGGCCACGCTGGTACCAGATGGTGATGACCCTCAAGAACTACGCGGAGCACAACCATTACGTGCTGGCGGCCTGCTTCGGCCGGAATGCCTACGACACGCACTACTACTACGTGCGGTCGGGCTTCTCCGAGAGCGCAGAGATCGCGCGGCGGCTCCGGGCCCTCGACTACTACTGGGACGGCGAGCCGACCGTGGACTTCACGGACTCCCAGCCCTGACCGGCTCAGCCCAGCCGCGCGCCCGGACCACCCAGGGGAGGGTGCTAAGATGCCCCGTTTGGCGACCGCTCACTAAGGAAGGATGGAGGATTGGACCGGATCTGGGAATTCGTCGGAGAGGTCTTCCGCCGGCTCTATAACGTTCCCGAGCTCATCCGCCTGGGCGGGATGGGGGGCCTCATCCTCGTCGTCTTCTGCGAGACCGGCCTCATGGTCGGGTTCTTCCTTCCCGGCGACTCCCTGCTCGTGACGGCGGGGCTGTTCGCGGCGCGCGGCGACCTCGACATCATCTACCTCAACCTGGCCCTCATGGCCGCGGCCGTCATCGGGGACGCTACCGGCTACTTGATCGGCTACCGCCTGGGTAAAGCCCTCTACCGCCGGCCCGACTCGTTGCTGTTCCGCCGCGAGCACCTGCTGAAAACCCAACGCTTCTATGAGCGCCACGGGGGCAAGACCATCATCATCGCCCGCTTCATGCCCATCGTCCGTACCTTCGCGCCCGTGGTGGCGGGAGCGGGGGAGATGACCTACCGCCGGTTCGCGGCCTACAACGTGGTGGGGGGTGTGGCCTGGGTGGCGAGCATGACCCTAACCGGCTACTACCTGGCCCGGGCCGTACCCGACCTGGAGAAGCACATCCATGTCGTGGTGGCGGTCGTGATCTTCCTTTCGTTGCTGCCCGGGATCATCGCCTGGCTGCGGGAGCGGCTGCAGCCCAAACCCTCCGCGGGGCCGGCCAGCCCCGCCGACAAGAGCCATCTCTAGTCCAGAGTCACTCCGCGGGTCAGATGGATGGTCACTTCTTGGGCCAGCTTGGCCAAGGACCAGCGCGAGCCTGGTGCCCTCGGGGACCCTCACCGGGTCGAGCCTCAGCAAGGATGGAAACGATCGCGCCGGCTCATCGGTTCGGGCCGGCTTGCCCGTCTTGGAAGAGGTCGCGCCCAATGTGCCCTTCTCGCCCTCCGCACCTCTTGGTGGGCTCCAGGCAACCGGCCAGCCCCGCCAACGCCACCACCGTCCACAATTCCCTGACGCGTCGCATGGGGGGCTCCCGGGGGGAAATTCTGCCCCCTCACTCACGGTTCCAAGATAGCTTGCTTTTAGTCCTACCCGGGTGCGGGGAATCACGCCCGAATTACGACTCCGGCGGGTAAGAGAACCGCTTCGGCATTTTGGACGAGTCGGGCCGAGCTCATTTTCCCCTTGAAAGGCCAGGCCGCGGCGGATATAGTCCCGCTCAAATCACTGTGCTAACCGCGCAGAGGCCTTTTCCAGGGGGAGGAACATGCTGATCCGACGGTATGCCTTCGTCTTCGTGTTGATGGCGTGCATCGCCGTGGCCGGAACCGCCTGGGCGCAGACACAGATCACGACCGGCGTGATCCAGGGCACGGTGGTCGATCCCTCCGGAGCCGTGGTGCCGGGAGCCGAAGTCGAAGCCAGAAACCTCGACACCAACGTGAAGCGGACCCTGACCACGGGAGCGGATGGTCGGTTCGTCTTCCTCCAGCTGGCGCCGGGCCGTTACACGGTGACCATCACCCGGGCGGGCTTCGCAACCCTGGTCCAGGAGAACGTCACCCTGACCGTTGGCCAGTCCGCGAACCTGGGCGCGACCTTGAAGGTGTCCGCGGCCTCGGAGACCGTCACCGTGACCGGGACCCCGACCGTGGACACGTCCCGGACGGAGGTCTCTACCACGCTCAACGAGAACACCATCGCCACTACCCCCATCCTGGGCCGCAAGTTCGAGGACCTGCTGACGCTCACCCCCGGGGTGAGCATCGTCCAGGGGCCGGACGGGGATGAGATCACATTCTCGGGCCAGCGCGGCATCTTCAACAACATCAGCCTGGACGGGGGGGACTACAACAACGGGTTCTTCGGGGAGCAGATGGGTGGCCAGCGGGCGGCCATAGACATCACGCTCGAGGCAGTGAAGGAGTTCCAGGTGGTGGCCCAAGGAGCCAACGCGGAGTTCGGCCGCACGGCGGGCGGTGTCGTCAACGTGATCACCAAGTCCGGCACCAACGATTTCCACGGGAGCCTCTTCGAGTACCAGCGCCTGCAGGGTCTGACCTCGAACACGTCGGACGGCAAGCCCCTCACGAACTTCCGTCGCGAGCAGTTCGGGGGCACTCTGGGCGGCCCGCTCGTCAAGGACAAGGCCTTCTTCTTCCTGGCCTTCGAGGGGATCCGCGAGAACCTTCAGCGCCCGAACCTCTCCGACCCGATCGGGAGTCCCTGCTCGGTGCAGACCCCGACTCTCGCCGCCAACGAGGCCCTCATCAACGGCAGCCCGGACTGCCAGCGTCTAGCCCTCCTGAACTTCTTCCGCACCACACGCGGTCAGCAGGAGGGCCTGCCCGTCGATCACACGATCAACAACAACGCGGCGCTGGCCAAGCTCGATTGGACCATCGACGCCAAGAACAGCCTGTCCATCTCCTACAACTTCGACTACTCGAACAACACTAACCAGACCTTCGACGTGGCCACCTACGGCGACTCCGCGAACGGGACCGAGGGTCCCTCCAAGATCAACGTGGCCAACCTGAACCTGTTCAGCACGGTCTCCGCGAGCAAGCTCAACGAGTTCCACCTGACCTACTCTCGGGAAAGCCGGCCCCGGTCGGCCACCCCTTCGAACGTGCCCCCCGACACCGCCATGGGATTCGCTACCACTTTTCGCTTTGGCAATCCCTTCTTCCTCGGGCCCACCGTCGACGAGCTGATCACGCGCTTCCAGGTCAAGGACAACTTCTCGATCGTGGCCGGAAAGCACACGTTCAAGGTGGGGGGGGAGTGGCTCCACACCAACAACAACCAAGTGTTCCGCGGCTTTTTCGAGGGGCGCTACATCTTTGACAGCGTGACGGGCTTCCTGCGCTACGCATCGCCCGCCGCCCCGGGTGGGTATGGTCCCGGGACCGCGGCCTGCTCCAACGGGAGCTACGTTACGAGCCCGACGCCCTGCCCGGCCGGTAGCACCAGCACCGGCGGCCCCTTGCTCCTGTTCCTGGATGCCACCGACAACAATGGCCTCGTCACCGACGCCTCGGGGGCGTCGAACATCAACAACAACGAGTTTTCGCTCTTTGCCCAGGACCAGTGGCAGGTGCGGCCGAACCTGGTGGTCAACTACGGGCTGCGCTGGGACGCCCAGTACATGCCCTCGACCGTGGACCCGAAGAGCACTGCCTTCGCCCAGCTCCTGAGCGACCCCCGCTTCCCATCCGACGGGACCATCCCGAACCAGACGAAGGAGTTCCAACCACGCCTGGGCATCGCCTGGGACATTGCCAGCAACCGCAAATCCGTCCTCCGCGCCAACGCGGGCATCTACTACGCTCGGCAGAACATGCTCAGCGAGGTCGGCTCCGTCACCACCAACGGCCTGCAGCAACAGAGCGGTTTCGCGAGCACCGCCAACCTGCTCGGCTTCGGTGCGCCCACGCCGACGTGGCCCGGCATCCTGCCGCCCTCGCCGGTGGCACCAGGCACTTTCCCGTTCTTTAGCGGCATCCGCGTCTTCGCCAAGGACTACCACAACCCGCGGATCTACACCGCGAACGTCGGGTTCGAGCAGGAGGTGGCCCGGGATTGGTCCTTGTACGTGGACTTCACGTGGTCCCACGGTGTCTACTTGACGCGTTTCCTGAACTACAACACGCACGGGACGGGAGTGGCTCCCGTCCAGCCCGCGAGCTACGACACCGTGACCTACGCCGGAAACAATCCGTTTGCCCCCCAGTTTGGGGACGTCTTCGTCAGCACCAGCCGCGGCCGGGGGCTGTATCGGGGGGGCACGTTCGGCGTGCGCAAGCGCTTCTCTCAGAAGTACCAGGTCGAGGCCAACTACGTCCTGTCCAAGGATCTGGACGACGACTCCAACGAGCGCGATCCATTCACGGAGCGCACCTTCAACTTTTACAACCTGAACCTGGACTACGGGCCCTCCGACCGCGACATCCGCCACAAGTTCAACCTCTTCGCCTACGGGGAGCTCCCGGGGGGGCTGCAGGGCAACGCCCGCATCCAGGCCCGGTCGGCACAGCCCATCACCACGAGCCCGCGGGTCCTTGACGGCGTCGACCGCGGGCGAAACTGGGACCGCAAGGACAACGCGTACTTCTCCTTCGACTGGCGTCTGCAGCGGCCCATCCGGTTCGGCAAGAGCTCGGCCCTGATCCCCACCGTGGAGATGTTCAACACCTTCAACAACGCGAACAACGTCAATACTCTGAGCACCCCCGCGCTCTTCAACTTCGACGGCTTCCTGCGCCTGGGCGTGGGCGATCCGCGGCAGCTGCAGCTCTCGCTGAAGTACACGTTCTAGGCCGGCCGGGGGGTGCCAAGCTCGAGGCACCCCCCGCCGCCTAATCCTCTCCGCCCCGCTCCCGCACGCCCCTCCCACTGCCCCAGGCTCAGAGGGCAGAGAGGCCCGCATCTCCAAAGGATGGTCTCGCCTTCATGGCGTCCGGAGCCTCGGGGAGGGGCTAGCGGGGGGGCGGGGGGAGGTTAAGCCCGAGGGCCGGGGAGGCATCCCCCGGCCTCCTCAAAGCGGCGGGGCCTGCCCCCCGGGGGCGGCCCGGCGCTTCCCCGCCTCCGCGATGAGCCGGTTGTTCTGCCCCAGCACCTCGTACTCACGCCTGAGCGCGAACACGCATACGAGCAGGGTGAGCCAGGCCAGGCCCTCGTGGACCACGGCCGGCAGGAGGCGGGTGTGGGCGGCCGCGCCCAGGATGAAGTTGGCGACGAGGAGGAGCAAGACCAGGGTCATCACCGGGAAAGCGCGCGCCTTCAGGGCCACGGTGCGGCGGCGGAAGGAATCGCCCCATCCCTTCTCGTTCTCGAGGCCCTTCATCTCTACGCCGGTCGCGATCAGAAAGAACATGATGAAGGTATGGGCCATCACGAGCAGGAAGGTGGCCACGAGGCTGATGAGAAAGTGGGGACGCACCTCCCGGGGGACGCCCGGCACGCGGTAACCCCCTAGGGTGGACCAGGCAAACGCCACCGTACCCACGAGGGCCAGGGTCAGGAGGGCGATGGACATGTCACCTCGACGAGGGTTCCCGGGGCAGTCAGCCGGGGCGGAAGGCGGGGGCCTCGTCCCCGGGGGTGAAGAGCGGCCCCTGGACGCCCAAGGACACGGCCAAGGACTCGAGCTCCGCGCGGTTGAAGCCCTCGGAGACGCTCGCAATTGCGCCCCCGTGGCGGAGGAGGAAGAGGGTCGGCACCGCCACCAGGCCCAGAGCCTTCGCCAGCGGGTAGGGGTCCTCCTCCAGGCCGACCGGAACCTCGAGCTTCAGCTCGGAGACGAGCCGGCGGGCGGCGTCGGCGTCGTCCTGGAGCAGCAGCCGCACGGAGGAGCCGGGGCCCCGGCGCCGATGGAGGCGGTCCAAGTAGGGGAGGACCTGGCGCGTGGTCTTGCAGTCTCCGTGGCCGATCAAGAGGAGCGCCGCTCCCGTGGCCCAGGTCTCGGCGAGGGGCCGCCGCGTGCCCGTGAGATCGGGCAGGGACATCTCCGGGAAGGAACCCTGACGACGAAGGCCTGGCATCATCAAGCGTCGATGAAATCGGCGGTCACGCGCCGCGGAATGAGGCCCGCGGCGTGGCCGCGGTCCAGGAGGGCCTGCACGGCCTGGCGGCCGCGGGGCCCGCACTCCACCGTCATCTCGTTCACCCACATCCCCACGAAACGGTCAGCCACCGCGGGGTCCATCCCGCGCGCGAAGCCCAGGGCGTAGTCCAGGGCCTCCCGGCGGTGGGCCAGCGAGTAGCGCACCGTGTCCCGCACGAGCGCGGTCAGCCTGGCCATGAGCGCGGGCCCGAGGTCCCGACGCACCGCATTCCCGCCCAGGGGCAAGGGCAAGCCCGTCTCCTTCTTCCACCACGCACCCAGGTCCAGGACCTTGTGCAGGGCGTGGGCGCCGAACGTGAGCTGCCCCTCGTGGATGATGAGCCCCACGTCGACCCGGCCCTCCCGCACCTCCTCCAGGATCCGATCGAAGGCGATCACGCGGGTCGCGACCCCAGGCGCGAAAAGCTTGAGGGCCAGGTAGGCGGTGGTGAGGGTGCCAGGCACGCCCACCGTGAGCGTCGCTACCTGGGCGGGAGCCAAGGGCTCGCGCGCAACCAAGAGGGGCCCGTATCCGTCCCCGATGCTGCCGCCGCAGGGCATGAGCGCGTACTTGTCGGCCACGTAGGGATAGGCGTGAAAGGAGATGGCCGTGATCTCGTGCCGACCCTCCTGGGCCTGGCGGTTCAAGGTCTCGATGTCCGCCAGAACGTGGGAGATCTCCAGGTCGCCGGTCGGGACTCTGCCCCGGGCCAGGCCGTAGAACATGAAGGCGTCGTCGCTGTCGGGGCTGTGGGCGAGGGAGATCTTCACCTGAGCTCCATCATATTTCAGGCCGCGCCAACCCACCAGACAGGAGAAGGGCCAAGCGCGGGGCCGACTCCGGAGGGGGACGGGCGTGGAAGGGCGCGGACCGTATCCCGGGGTCAATACCCCTGGGCTTTTCCCAACCGGCGCCGGGAGCCCAGGTTCTGCAGGCCCACCGCGCCCAGAATGAGCGCGGCCCCCGCCCACTGCCGCACGCCCAAGCGCTCGCCGAGCACGATCACGGCCAAGGCCAGGGTCACCACCACCTCGAAGGAGCTGAGCACCGCGGCCCGGGCCGGCCCCACCCGGGCCAGACCCGCGAGGAACGCGCGCAGCGCCACCACCGTGGAGAGGACGGTGATCCCCAGCACCGCGCCCCAGGCGCGGACATCGGGGAATAGGAGGACGCTGCCCTGGCCGATCGCCCAGGGGACGCAGACCAAGGCGCAGACTTGGGTGAGGTGAAGGGCCGCGGTCTGGGCCGGGACCTGCGCCGCAAACCGGCTCCCCAGCATGATGTAGGCCGCGTAGAGGACCGCGGTGAGGAGGGCGAAGAAGACGCCGGGGCCGCCGACGAGCGCCCCTCCCGCGGTGAGGGCGCACCCCGCCCCGGCCAGGCCGGCCGCGCCCAGACCACGCGGGGTGAGGCCTTCCCAGCCGAGGAGGCCGGAAAACAGAGTGACGATCACGGGGTACGTGTAGAGGAGGAGGGCCACCGTGGAGGCGGGCACCGTCTCCAGGGCCTTGAAGTAGGCGAGGGCGTTGACGACGTAGACGGCCCCGATCGCCCAGAGCGTGAGCCGCTGCCGCCCGGAGATGGGCTTGGCTGGGCCCGCCGAGGGCAGGAGGGCGAAGAGAAGGCTGGCGAGCAGGAAGCGCCAGGCCAGGAGCGGGAGCGGCCGCACCCCGCTCCCATAGGCCACCTTCGTGAGGACGGGCATGGTTCCATAGGCCACGGTGCTCAGAAGGATGAGGGCCAGACCGCGCCCCTCCTCGTTCTTGGCCTCCCTCCGCAGCACCGACGCAGTATACGTGCGGCCTCGGCACGAGGGCCGGGATCCTGCCGCTTCCCCTAGCCGCAATCTCCGCCTTGGAGTAAATTGGGCCCGTTCTAGCAAGGAGCCGACATGACGATCGCCCGGCCGTTCCGGCTGGTGGCCGCAGGCCTCGCCCTCCTGGCCCCCACGGTAAGGGCGGACCAGGAGGCGGCGCCCCCGACTAGCCTCGCCGATCTCGCGTGGATCGCCGGGCGGTGGGTCGACAGCTCCCCGGGTAGTCTCTCGGAGGAGGTCTGGACCGCTCCCTCCGGGGACTCCATGATGGGAATGTGGCGCTTCGTCTCCGATGGGCGAACCCGGATCTTCGAGCTGCTGACGATCACGACCGGCGAAGGAGGCCTTGAGCTTCGCTTGCGCCACTTCGATCCCCTGCTCGTGGCACGTGAGGACAAGGAGCGGCCGGTTGTGCTCAAGCTCGTGCGCCGCGGGGACCGGGAAGCGGCCTTCGAGGGCCGCGAGTACGCGGGCACGGTGCGCATCACCTACCGCCGGACCGAGGACGGGCTCGCCGTCACCTTGGAGAAGGGCGGGACCAAGGAGGAGTTCCGGTTCCGGCCCGGGGACGCGCACACGCCTTGACCGCGAGGATGGCGACCCCGTGCTGGCCCTAGCCCTGGGGAGCGTGCTCCTCGCCCTTCCCCCGGGGAGCGTGGGCCAGGCCCCGCCTCCCCCTGTGGCCAAGATGCGCGGGGTTTGCTGGGAGGGGGGAGGGCGGGTCGCCCCCGAGACCCTGGACCCCCTGCGCGCCCTGGGCGTGGATTGGATCTCGCAGACCCCGTTCGGCTGGTGCCCGTCCTTGACCGCCCCCAAGGTCGTGCGCAACGCGGGCGATGACGTCTACTGGGGAGAGAGCGACCAGGGCCTGGCCGAGACCGCCGGCTTCGCGCGCAGCCTCGGCATCAAGACCCTCCTGAAGCCGCACCTCTGGGTGCCGGGCGGAAGCTGGGTGGGAGATCTTCGCATGGGCAGCGAGGAGGACTGGCAGCGCTGGTTCCGCTCCTACGAGGACTTCATCCTCCACTACGCGCGCCTTGCGGAGCGGGAGCACATGAACGGGCTGGTGGTGGGGGCCGAGCTGCGCTGCGCCGCTCGCCGGACCGCGGACTGGCGCCGGCTCATCCAGCGCGTGCGCGAGGTCTACCACGGTCCGCTCACTTACTGCGCCAACTGGAACGAGGAGGAGCAGGTGGAGTTCTGGGGCGACCTAGACTTCATTGGGGTGCAGGCCTACTACCCCCTTTCCGACGCCCCCCACCCCAGCCTGGCCCAGATCCGTACGGCTTGGTTGCCCATCGTGAACCGCCTAGAGGTGCTCGCCCGTCGGACCGGTCGCCCCGTGGTCTTCACGGAGGTGGGCTACAAGAGCGTGGCCGGCACCCTGGCCGCGCCCTGGAGCTGGGACACCCGGGGCAAGACCGACTTCGGCCTGCAGCGGGACGCCTATCGGGCCCTGTTCGAGGCGGTGTGGAGTCGGAGCTGGTTCGGAGGCACCTTCATCTGGAAGTGGCACCCCCTCGCTTCGCGGGCGCGGCCGTCTGGGGACCGGGAGCGCGACTTCACCCCCCAGGGAAAGCCCTCCCTCAAGGTGATGCGGGAGTTCTACACGCGCCCGGGGCGGCCGGGGGCGCGCTTTCCCTGATCAGCCGCCGGAGTCGGCGGCCTCCGCCTCCGGGCCGGGAGGGGTCGCGTCCTCCAGGTCGTCGAGGTAGCCCGCGGGGAGAGCCACCGTCTGCCTTCCCCCCGTCTTCCCCCGGGGCACGCGAATAGCCTCGGGAGGGAAGGGTTGCGTGTGGTCCACGCCCCCGAGGATCGCCGCGAGCTCGTCCAGACGGGTCACCCGCATGAGCTGCTCGCGCAACGCGGCTCCGCCCCGGAACCCTTTCGTGTACCAGGAGCTGTGCTTCCGGAAGGAGCGCATGGCCCCCGTCTCCCCCAGCCAGGCCCCGAGCAGGCGGGCGTGCTCCAGCATCACGTCGACCACCCCCCCCAGGAGGGGCGGGTTCTGGGGAGAGCGGCCTTCGAAGACGTCGGCCAGGTCCCGGAAGAGCCAGGGACGGCCCAGGCAGCCTCGGCCCACGATCACGCCGTCGCAGCCCGTGGTCCGCATCATGCGCAGAGCGTCCTCGGCCTCCCAGACGTCCCCGTTGCCGAGAACGGGGATGCCCCGGACCGCCTGCTTGAGGCGTGCGATGGCCTCCCAGTCGGCCTCCCCGTCATAGAGCTGGGCCGCGGTGCGCGCGTGCAGCCCCACCCCCGCGCAGCCTTCCTCCTGGGCAATGCGGCCGGCTTCCAGGTAGGTTTGGTAGCGGTCGTCGATGCCGGTGCGGAACTTGATCGTCACCGGAACCGGGCCCGCGGCCCGCACCGCCGCGCGCACGATGCCCTGGAGGAGACGGGGCTTCAGGGGAATGGCGGCGCCGCCCCCTTTGCTCGTGACCTTGCGCACCGGGCAGCCGAAGTTCAGGTCTACGTGATCCACACGGCCCTCTCCCACCAGCAGCCGCACCGCTTCCCCCAGGTGCCAGGGGTCGACGCCGTAGAGCTGAAGGCTACGGATGGTCTCCTCTTCCCCGAAGCTGGCCAGGAGAAGGGTCTTGCGGTTCCCCTCCACGAGGGCGCGGGCGGTGATCATCTCGCTCACGTAGAGCCCCGCCCCGTAGCGGCGGCACAGCGTCCGGAAGGGCGGGTTGGTGACGCCGGCCATGGGAGCCAGGACCACCGGCGGCCAGACGGAGAGGGGGCCGATGCGCAGGCGTGCGAACTCCCCCCCTGCCGCGGGAGCCACCTCCCGATTGAGCGGGCTTCGGTAGAGGGTGTCCATTCGGGACCAGTATCCTACCGGACGCCCGCAGCGGAAGGGCGCAGGCGGACCGGGAAGGCGCTCCCGGCCGCGGGCGAAGCCCTGCGCGCGGGCGGGGGCAGCGCGTCGTCGAGGGCCGAGAGCAGCACGTCGGCGGCGATGCGGTGTGCGATCTCGTTGGGATGCTCGTCGTTGGGACCGTCCACGACCAGGAGCTCCCACTTCAGGCCCCGGTAGGCAGGGAGCAGATCCACCACCCTGGCCCCCGCGTCCCCGGCCGCGCGCGCGACGGCGGCGTGGATCGCCGTGAAGGGGTAACCCTCATCCAGGGCGTTGCCGAAGAGGGGAAAGATCATGACCAGGAAGGGCACGGTGCGCGCGCGGCAGAGCTCGGCCATGGTCCGGAGGGCCTTCCGACCGGCGATCCAGCCGGCGTAGTCGGGCACGTACATCGAGCGGTAGGCGGCGATTCGCCGCCGGTTCTCCACCGTGGCCCAGACCCGCCGCTTGACCAGCCGGAAGAGCGCGGAGCGGTCCAAGAGCCCGTCCGCGCCCCAACGGCGCTCTTTCCTCATCTCCTCCCAGTCGCGGGCCCGCCGGGCCTCCGCCGCGTTCTCGTCCTCGCTGTCGTTCAGGCAGTAGCCCAGGACCACGACGTCGGGGTCGTAGGCCAGTCCCTCGCTCGCCAGTTGCTCCCCCTCCTCCACGCTGTTCATGCCGGAGCGGGCCAGGCTGATGACTTCCCAGGACTCGCCCCGGTGCCGAGCCAGCCCGCGTTCCAGGCGCCGGGGATATGCGTCATCGAACTCGATGTGCGCCCCCCAAGTGAAGGAGTCGCCGAGGACCAGGACGCGCCGCCGGCCGGGAGGCTTGCCGAGAGGGTGCTCGTTGTCGCGGTAGCCGAGGGAGTTCGTCCACGCCGTCTCCGGCCGCCGCGTGTTGACGGGCGCGTAGCCGGTGGGCCGGGGTGCTCCGGCCCCCGCGAAGCGCACCGCGCCTTCGACGATGGCCAGAGACACTCCCAGGCCCAGGAGGAGGAGCAGAACCTCACCCGGCCGCGGGGCGATTTGCACGCGGCGGTTCAGCTCACTGCGCGGGGATGACTTGCCCGTTCAGGCAGCCCGTCTTGCCCGAAACCGTCGCGCAGACGCTGAAGGTACCGACGTGGACGCCATACACGAGGAAGTTGAAGGGCTGGGCCGTGTCCTGCACCCCCGTGGCCACCGTCCCTTCGCCGTCTCGCCAGAACCATTGGATGTCCAACGAGTGGTTGGTGTACGGCACGTCGTGGCCGATCGCGTCCTTGGGGGTCGCGGTGGCGGCGCCCCGGCAGCCCATCGGCACCAGGTTCAGGGCGGCGTTGGGTCCGTCTTGGTTGGCGCACTGGACCCCGTAGAAGGACACGGTGACCCTCGCCACCGCCTGGTCGGGCGTCAACGGGAAGTTGGCAGGGGTGCAGCTGACGACGTAGGCCTTGATGCCCCAGCGGATGCGGGACTGCGAGGTCAGGAGGTGGTAGTCCTCGCTGTAGGTGTTGTCGGACTTGACGGAGAGCGTCTCCTTGGGAAAGTCCAGCTGGGAGCACAATCCGTTAGCGGCAAGATTCCCCATGACCCCGGCATAAAAGGCGTCGGCGTCGCGGACGAGGAAGCCGTGGTCGCCAGAGGGGTTTTGCAGATCGAAGAGACCGGGCTTGTCCTGGACCAGCTTATCGATGGCGCCGTCGACACTGCCTACAAGGCCAGGTGCGGGGTCGCCCTGGCACGTGAAATGCCCGGTGCCGTAACCCAGGGGACAGCTCGCCGCGGTCGGCGTGGGCGCGGGGGCGGGGGAAAGAGTGGCGCTGGGCGAAGGCTGGGGAATGGTCGAGGGGCTCGTCCCCGAGGAACAGGCCCCGGCGAGGACGAGGGCGACAACAATCCCAATAGGGTACCGCAAAGAGTCAGAGTGCATTTTCCCTCCCAGGACGAGGGCCGCGCGACCTCACGTAGCGGCCGGCAGCAGAGGGTGGCCGCGCCTGGACTGCAGGGGGCCAGGGGCGAAAACCACAGCCTAAACGACGCACGAATGTACCAGGAGTGGGGCCCTCTTTCAAGGGCCGTTTTGGAGGGGGGGGGCCGGGGGCCCTAGTTCGCCCCGTCCGTGCGGACCAGGCGATCGGGGGCGGGACCATCCAGGAAGCGCAGGTTGAGGCGACGGATGTTGTCTTTCCCCACGTAGGCGTTCCGGACCTCGGCTCGGGTCTTGAAATCGCCTCCCACCTCCTCGAGATGGAGGACGTCCCCGGTCGAGACCGACCCCATGCCGGTCAGGACCCGCGCCCCCCCGCGGCCGATGTTCTCCGCGATGGTGCGCTCTTCCTGGAGGACGGTTCCCAGGGTGCCGACGCGCCGCACGATCAGGTTCACAAAGATGTCCAGGCGGCCGGTCTGGCGCCGATCGCGGAGAGGCACCGCGGGGTCGCTCTCGCGGAGCGGGCGCGTCACCGCGGTGAAGGCCGGGGTCGTCGCCCCCGCGGGGGAGACGTGCAGGGACCCGGCCGCCGCCGCCCGCGCGTGCCGCAAGGCTTCCGCCATTTCCCCCGCGGAAGCGAAGCGGGCCGAGCGGTCCTTGGCCAGGGCCTTCCGGAGGAGGGGGACCGCGGAGCCGGGGATGCGGCTGGCCGGCCCGCCTTCGAGGGGCACCGGGTCCTGGATGTGCTTGAAGATCGTGGCCACCGGCGTGTCGCCGCGGAACGGCACCTGGCCGGTGAACATCTCGTAGTCCACGACCCCGAGCGCGTAGATATCGCTCCGGAAGTCGATCCTCTCCCCGCGGCCTTGCTCCGGGCTCATGTACTCGGGCGTGCCCATGATCTGGCCGGTCGCGGTGAGGCTGCCGCCCGTGCCCAGGTCGCTTCCCTCCTTGGCGATGCCGAAATCCATCAGACGGATGACCCCCTTGGCGTCCCGCATGATGTTAGGGGTCTTGAGGTCCCGGTGGATGATGCCCACGTCGTGGATGGCCTGTAGTCCCTCCGCCAGCTGGATGGCCACCTCGAAAGCCTGGTCCGCGGGCAGGCCCCCCGTGTCCCGCAGGAGGTGCTTGAGATCGGTGCCTTCCAGGTACTCCATCGAGATGTAGCGCAACCCTCCGTCCTCACCATACTCGTGGATCCGGCAGACGTTGCGGTGAGAGACGCGGCGGGCCAGCTTGATCTCGTGCCGAAAGCGCCTCGCCATCTCCGACGTCCCCACGAACTCATTGCGCAGGACTTTGATGGCCACGGTCTCGTCGAGCATGCGGTCGTGGGCCTTGTATACCATTCCCATGCCGCCTTTACCCAGAGGGCTCAGGATCTCGTACCGGTTTCCGATCACGGCACCCTGAGTGAGGGCTCCGAGGGCCCTCCCGCACGTGAAGCAGGCGTCCGCGGTGGGTGTGTTCTCGGACTGGCAGGAAGGACAGATCATGGCAACCGTCTCGCTCCTAATCGGAGCAACCCGCGTGCCACCCGGGAATTCTTCTAACTATTTGAAGGGGCGTCTGTTGGGAATTGCGCAAGGGGTCCGAGAGGCCACAGGCTGTCCGCGTTTCGGCCGCCGTTCCCCGGACTCCGTCCCCCCTCTTGACCCTGATAATCCGCGGAGCATAGCACCTTTCGCGGAGCGGGTCACGATGAACCGGTCACGATAAGATGGTTGCGAACGCGGGCCGACCGCGCTCAGAGGCCGGAAACATGGCGCTGCAATCGATCAACCCCACAAACGACGAACGGATTCGCGACTACGACGAGGACGCGCCCGAAGTGGTGGCCGCGTCGCTGCGCGCGGCGGACTCTGCCTTCCGGGAGTGGCGACGGACCGGTTTCCAGGAACGGGCCTCGAAGATGCGACGCGCCGCCGCTCTCCTACGCGAACGCAGCGAGGACCTCGCCCGGCTGATGGCCCTCGAGATGGGAAAACCCTTGGCCCAGGGGCGGTCGGAGGCCGAGAAGTGCGCTTGGGTCTGCGAGTACTACGGGGAAGAAGCGGAGGGCTTCCTGAGGCCGGAGGTGGTGGCCACCGACGCCTCCCGGAGCTTCATCACCTTCGCGCCCCTCGGAGTCGTGCTCGCGGTCATGCCCTGGAACTTTCCCCTCTGGCAGGTCTTTCGCTTCCTGGCCCCCGGCCTCATGGCGGGAAACGCGGCCCTCCTGAAGCACTCCTCGAACGTCTCGGGGTGCGCGCTCGCCATCGGTGAGATCATGCGCGCCGCTGACTTCCCGGCTGGGCTGTTCCGCGCCCTGCTCGTGGGCTCAAAGCGGGTGGCCGGCCTCATCGAGGCCCCCGAGGTGGCGGCGGTCACCCTCACCGGCAGCGCACCCGCGGGCCGGGAGGTAGCGGCACACGCGGGGGCCCACCTCAAGAAGACGGTGCTGGAGCTGGGGGGGAGCGACCCCTACCTCGTCCTGGAGGATGCCGACTTGGAGACGGCGGCCGAGACCTGCGCCGCCTCGCGCCTGATCAACAGCGGCCAGAGCTGCATCGCGGCCAAGCGGTTCGTCGTCGTGGAGTCGGTGCAGCCGCGCTTCGAGGAGCTGTTCGTGGAGAGGATGCGGTCCCGGAAGGTGGGGGACCCGCTCGCGGACGGCGTGGACGTGGGGCCCCAGGCTCGGCGCGATCTCCGCGACGAACTGCACCGGCAGGTCGCGGGCAGCGTGGCCCAGGGGGCGCGCATCCTCCTCGGCGGCCGGATCCCCGAGGGCAGGGGCGCCTTCTACCCCCCGACCGTGCTCGGCGACGTCCGCAAGGGCATGCCCGCTCACGACCAGGAGCTCTTCGGGCCCGTGGCCGCCCTCATCACAGTGAAGGACGAGGCGGCGGCGGTGCGCGTCGCCAACGACACATCCTTCGGCCTAGGGGCGGCCGTCTTTACGCGCGACGCGGCGCGGGGCGAGCGCTTGGCCGCGCAGGAGCTCGAGGCGGGATGCTGCTTCGTGAACGCTCCCGTGAAGTCGGATCCTCGCCTGCCCTTCGGCGGCGTCAAGGAGTCAGGATACGGCCGCGAGTTGGGCCTGTTCGGCATCCGCGAGTTCGTGAACGTCAAGACCGTCTACGTCAAATAGGCCGAGCATGAGCGTCCCCGAACGCGTGGGTGCGATGCACCACCTGGCCCTGCGCGTGGCCGATCCCGAACGGTCCCTGGTTTTTTACGCGGGCCTGCTGGGTCTGCCCGAGCTGCGCCGCTTCCAAGAGGGCGGTGCCCTCCGCTCCATCTGGCTCCGCGCGGGAGAGACGGTGGTCATGCTGGAGAGACGCCTGGGGGGGAGCGGCCCGGAAGCGGGTTCCGGTCACCTTCTGGCCTTCGCGGTCTCCGACCTTCTGGCCTGGGAGAGGCGCCTGGCCGCGGCCGGTGTCACGGTGGAGGGGCGCACCGCACACACCCTCTACCTTCGCGATCCCGACGGCCACCGGGTGGGCTTGAGCGTCCTTTCGTTCGAGCGGGCGCCCTAGAGATTCCCGCCGAACTCGAGAGCACGCGCTCCCCTCTCCGCCGGGCGCGTCTACCCTCCAATCTTCTGAAGCCGGCGGACCCTTGTCCCTCCCCTCGCCCGCCGCACAAGAAGCGCATTTCCTCCTCACATCAGAGCTCACTTGATAGAGCGGTCTGGATGTCATTCAGTTTTTTGCTTACGAACCTTTTGGTTCTCTGCGGCGTCAGATGATAGCGACACTGAAAACGGAGGCTGGTTCATGGACGTGGCCCCCACCCATCCTGCGCCGAGGCCGGTTGGCGTCGCGGCTGGTGGGACTCGTCCCGCCAGGCCCCGACTTCATCCCCGATGGCTGTTCGCGCTCCTGGCCCTCGGGGGGAGCCCGGCCCAAACCACCGGCGCGGATCTGATCCCACCCTCGTCGGCGGTGGTCCCCCCGTCGGGCGCCGCCCCCGACCTCAGGACCGCGGCGGCAGCGCCCTCGCCCGCCCTCGTCCTCGTCTGGTTCGACCCCAACCGGCTACTGCCCTCGGCCTCCTCCTCTCTCCAGCGCGAGGTGGCAGCGACGTTTCGGGACATCGGAGTGGAGGTGGCCTGGAGGCAAGGGGGGCCGGGCAGCACCTGCGAGGAGGGGCCGGTCCCCGAGCTCCCCATCATCCTCCTCCCTTCCGACCCGCGGCGGGGAAGCGAGGGCGCGCACGTCATGGGCCTCGTGATACGGAACCAGCGCCCCACCCGTGCCGTCTGGGTGTTCCTGTCCAGCGTGCGCTGGACCCTCGGCCACCAGGCGCCCGAGCGTGCCCTCACCGCCCGACAGGAGGGGGAGGTCGCGCTGGCCCTGGCCCGGGTTGTCGCCCACGAAGTGGTGCACGCCATCGCCCCCGACGAGCCGCACTCCCGCGGCGGTCTCATGAACTACTCCCTGAACCGCGCCTTCCTGCTTGGGCCGCGTAGCCCGCTCACGGGACCGGGCGCGCGCGCCTTTCTGGACCAGCTTCAGGCCGCGCCCGCCCAAAGGGGCGGTTGGCCGCCTTCTGGGAGGAGCGTCTTCTGGGATCGGGGCGCGGACGCGTTGACACCCGTGGAGGCCCCGCCCTAGACTCGCCGCTCCATGCCCGAAGGCCACGCGAGGCTCAGGCTGCTGCTGGTGATGGCCCTCGCGACGGCCACGGCGTGCGGCGGCCGCGGCCCCGCCCGCCTCCCCGCCGCGCGGCCGAGCGTGCTCTTCGTCATTTTCGACGATCTCTCCTACCACATCGGCCTTTACGGGGGGGACGCTCGCACGCCCCAGCTGGAGCGCTTGGCCCGGCGCGGACGGCGATTCGACCGCGCCTACTGCCAATACCCGCTCTGCAGTCCCAGCCGTACGTCGTTCCTCACCGGCTGGGGGCCGGAAAAGACGCAGGTCTGGGGCAACCTCCGCCCGCCGAGGGCCTGGCTCCAAGGCGCCATCCCTTTGCAGGAGCACTTCCACGCCAACGGCTACTTCACGGCCCGGGTGGGCAAGGTGTACCACAGCCGCTTCGAGAGCGAGTTCCAATGGGACTTCACGGAGGACACCTACGACGACGCCGCCGACGAGCAGATCCCGAGCGCGATCGGATGGGGGCCCTCCCCCCGCCGAGACGCGGACGAGCCCGATGGGCGAGCGGCACACCGCGCCGTGCGCCTGTTGGAGGAGAAGAAGGACGTGCCCTTCTTCATCGGGGTCGGCTTCCTGAAGCCACACGACCCCTGGGTGGTGCCTGAGGCCTACATCCGCATGTACCCTCCCCCGTCGGTGAGGCTGCCCCCCGAGGCCCCGAACCACGGGGACGACGCGGTCCTGGAGCCCCGGCGCGGAGCTCCTTTCGAGATCCCGCCCGAGAAGCGCCGAGAGGCCCGGGCCGCTTACCAGGCCGCGGTGACTTTTGCGGACGCCCAGCTGGGCCTGCTCCTGGACGCGCTCGATCGGCTGCGCCTCTGGGACCGCACGGTGGTGGTGGTGCTGGGCGACAACGGCGTGCATGTGGGCGAGCACGGGATCTTCGGGAAGATGACTCTCTTCGAGGAATCGGCGCGGGTGCCCTTGCTGCTGGCCGCCCCCGGCTTGAAGCGGCCGGGCACGCCCTCGGAGCGGCTGGTGGAGCTCCTTGACCTCTACCCCACACTACTCGACTTGTGCCGGCTTCCCCCCGTGGAGGGTCTGGAGGGGACGAGCCTCCTGCCCCTCCTTCAGGATCCCGAGCGCCCCTGGAAGGGCGCCGCCTACACGCTCCGGAAAGTGGGAGCCACCAAGAAGGGCCAGCTGGCCAAGAGCGTGCGCACCGAACGCTACCGGTACACAGAGTGGCCGGACGGAGAGACCGAGCTCTACGACCATCAGACCGACCCCGAGGAGTTCAGCAACCTGGCGGGGGATCCCCGCCACGCAGCCGAGCTCGAGGAGCTCCGGAAGACGCTGCGGGCCGGCGTGGGGGCGCACTCCCCGGTACGGCCGGGGGCGTCCCCTTGAGGCGAGCCACCGGCCGGAGCGGGTCTCGGGGTCAGACCCGCGCAAACACGAGCAGCAGGGTCCGCATCACGAGATAGGCCAGGACCAGGAGGGCCACCGTCCGATGGGTCTTGAAAACGCGCACCGCCCGCTCCAGCCAGCCTTCCCGATAGGCCTCGACTGGAGCGCGGGCCAGGAAGCGGCCGATGTCGGCCGCGAGTCCGGACACGCTCGGGTAGCGATCCGCGGGGGCCGCGCCCAGGGCCTTCAAGCAGATGGCCTCAAGCGGCCGCGGTAGGGCGGGATCGGCGTGCCGCGGGCGCTCGATGGGCGGGGTCCACGACTCCCGGCCCTGTGGCCAGGTCGCGGTGGGGCCTTGGGAGGGGGGGGCGGGGGCCCGTCCGGGCGTGCGTCCCACGAGGAGGAAGTAAAGGATGGCCCCCAGGGCGTACACGTCCGTCCGCTCGTCGATACCCTCGACGTCCCCGCGCGCCTGCTCGGGGGCCATGTAACCCGGCGTGCCCAAGACGGTGCCGTGCGCGGTCTGGCCGGGAACGCCCGCTCCCGCGGGGGCGGCGGTCGGGCCCGCGAGCCCCGGGCCGGAATCGGATCTGAGCTTGGCCAGCCCCCAATCGAGGACGAGCACCTCGCCGAAGGCACCGACCATGACGTTCTCTGGCTTCAGGTCCCGATGGACGACGCCGTGGGCATGGGCAAAGGCCACCGCTTCGCAGATCCTTTCGAAGAGCCGCAGCCGCTCGCTCAAGGGCAGGCCGGCGCGGAGGTGCCGGTCCAGCCGCTCGCCCGCGACCCGCTTCATGGCGTAGAAGATCCGGCCGTCGGGCAGGGTGCCCACGTCGTGCACGGGGACGATGCCGGGATGCTCGAGCCGGGCGATGATGCGCGCTTCGCGCAGCATCCGCTCGCCCGCCTCCGGGCCGGCGGTCGGAGCGTGGAGCACCTTTAGGGCCACCGGGCGTCGGAGGTGCCGATCGTTGGCCAGATAGACGGTGCCCATGCCGCCCCGCGCGATGGGCTCCACGATCTCGTAACGCGTTTCCGAGAGGTCGGGCCAGTCCGCCACCTGCCGGAGGTGGTCGAGGGTGCCGTCGGAGAGGGAGGTCAACGGGGATCGATCCCCAGGAGCTGGCGCGCCTCCGCCCGGAATTCCTCATCGCTAGCGCTGACCGCTCGCAACTTCTCGAGGACGATCTCGCGGAGGGCGCGGCGGGCCCAGGCCAGGTGGTTCGTGACTTGGGTGACGGGAAGGTCGAGCTCGTGGCCGAGATCGGCGTAGGTCGGGCGAGAGGCCGCCTCGGTCAGGTCGTAGCGCTCGAAGACCAAGAGGGACTCGGCTTTGGACGCGGCTCGGCCGCGTTCTCGCAGCGCATCCACCGCATGCTCGAACAGCCACCGCACCCACTCCCGGTAGAAGTAAGCCTCCAGGTCCAGGCCGTCGGGAACCTGCTGGGCGAGGACCTGGCCCTCCGCTCCTTCGAAGTCCAAGGAGAGCACCTGGGTGTCGCCCCCGCGCTTGATGCGTCGGGCTGCCTTCCTCTGGTTGGAGAGGAAGCCGTCCAGGCAGACGCGCAGGTAGGTTCGGAAGCGGGCCCGGGCCGGATCGTACCCCTCGAAGAAGCCCTTCTCGAATGCGCGGGCGAAGAACTCTTGGGTCAGGTCCTTGGCGTCCTCGTTGGAAGCACGCCACTTCACCCGCATGTACTTGTAGACCGGCTTCCAATAGGCCTCGACGAGGGCGGCAAAGCCACGTTCCCGCACGTCTGGCGCGGGATCGCCCACCGCCCGGAGGACGGAGTTCCGGGTCAAGGGGAACCGACCCTGGGGTCCGCCGATGTCGGTGTCCCGGTCCAAAGGAATCTCAGGTCGGCTGATGCGCCTTCCAAGCCTCGAAGTACGTGGCGACGCCGTCCAGGAAGCCGCCGTGCCGCGGCTGCCAGCCCAGCCGGCGCACGGCTTTGCGGGAGTCCACGTGTTGGTCCAGGGTCAGCGCCTCCGCGAAGTCCCCCATCTTCCGCGCCGCCGCCTCCAGCGGCACATACTCCAGGGGGGCCGTGATCCCGGCGGCGGCGGCCACCGCGGCCGCCATCTCCCCCACCGTGCTGCGCGAGCGGTCGGTGACGTTGAATACCTCCCCCGCGAGATCGCTCTCCGCGGCGCGCACGTAGCCGTCGGCCAGATCGTCGACGTGCACCATCGCCCAGCGGTTTCGGCCGTCCCCGATCACCCGCACTACCTTGTCCTGTTGGGCCCCCGCGAACCAGTTGCCGGTCAGGCCCCCTTGCCGGCCATACACGCATCCTGGCCGCAGCACCAGGCCCCGCGCGCCCGCCGCCTGCAGCACGAGCTGCTCGTGGGCGGGACGCCAGGCCACCGCCCGCGCCGGCTTGAGGGGCGTCGTCTCGTCGGCCGGGGGGGCGCCGGTGTTTCCGTGGACCCAGACGCCGCTCGTGTACACGAGGGTCTTGGGCTGTGGCCCCGTCCGGGCCGCGGCCAGGAACGCGTCCAGCGCGGCTCGGTCCGGTCCCACCATGCCGGCCTGGATGTCGGCCGCGGCATGGACCAGCACGGAGCAGTCGGCGGCAACCCCCGCGTAGCTCTGGGGCCGACCGAGGTCGCCGAGCACGGGATGGATCTCCCGGCGGGCGAGCGCGGCCATCTTCTCCGGGGAGCGGCAGAGACCCCAGACCTCGTGCCCCGCGCGGCGGAAGGCCAGCGCCGCCGCGCCGCCGATGTAACCCGTGGCCCCCGTCAGGAACACCCTCACTTGACCTCCTGCCAATCGCCGACCACCCGATCTTAGCTCCGCTCCCCGCCGGAAGGAACGCCTCTCGGGTGGACCGGGATGGGCGCTCCCGGGGCGCCCGCTCCCTGTCCCCGGGTGGGCGGTCTTCGAACGACCCACGAGTCGAGCGGGCCTGGCCCCCGTCTTGCAGATCCGCTTCCATGCCTCGTCAGGGGACACGCGCACTCTTCGAAGCGCCCCGGCCGGCAGTGGATTCCGACGCTTCAGGCCGCCTCCAGTGGCCCGAGGGACACACGGTCGTGGCCGCGGAGGCACAAGGACAGGAGGGATCATGGGCGTGAATGTGAGACCAGCGTCGCTGACCGACGGCGTGGCCGTCCTCGCTCTGCTTGAGGACGTCGGCTACTACCCCGAGCCCATTTCCTTCGCCCAGACCTTCCGCAAGACGCTCGGCAACCCTCATTTCCTCGTTCGCGTGGCCGAGGTGGACGGCAAGATCGTGGGCGTGGCCACCCTGTCCCTCCGCTATCAGCTCGGCCTGGGCGGCCTGCTCGCTTGCCTGGACGAGTTCGCGCTGGCCGGGGGCGCGCAAAAAGGCGTGGAGCGGGCCCTTCTCCAGGCCACGGTGGGCAAGGCCCGCTCGCTGGGCGCGGTCCGGGTCGTGAAAGAGGCGAACCGGGGCACGCCCCCGCCGCGGGCGGCCCAGCTCGCCGCCCGCGCCGCCGCCGGGCTGGGCCCGCCCGCCCGCAGCGTAGCCTGAGCGCGCAAAGCCGAGACGGGTGTCTTCCCTCGCGCGCGGGGCTGTGCCACTATCTCGGCCCATGCCGCGCTGGGGTTGGTGGGGCCTCAAGGTCCTCTACGTCGCCCTCATCCTGCTCCTGATCGCGGGGCTGGGAGGCGAGGTGATCCTCCGCGGGGAGAGACGGATGGCGGAGCGGGACGCCGCGGAGTATCTCTCGCGCAGCCTCTACAGCCACTCCTGGGAGCGACAAGCCGCCGCCCGGCCACTCTGGAAGCACGGGCGGGTCTGGGAGGAGTACAAACCCAACGCCCGCCTCGACCTCACCGTCGGCGGCGAGAGCTACAGCGTCCAGATCAACAGCCTGGGCTTCCGCACGCGCGAGTTCACGGCCAAGAAATCCCCGGGCACCTTGCGCGTGATCTGCCTGGGTGGCTCCACCACGGTGGGAGGCCGGACGAACGACGAGACCTACCCGGCCATCCTCGAGCGCGGGCTAAGGCAACACCACCCCCACCTCTCCCTCGAGGTGCTCAACTTCGGGATCAGCGGAACCACCTCCGACTATTGGCTCGAGCGGCGCGAGAAGCTGTTTGGCTTCGAGCCCGACCTCATCGTCGACTACGGCGCCATCAACGATCTCGCCTGGCACCACCTCCCCCGCTACGCGGCGAGCCACCCTTGGCGGCTCACCCAGCAGCGCAGTCTCCTTTTGGAACGGTTGCTCCCCCTCCCCCCCCGCGATTTCGATCCCTTCTTCCAGGAAACCCTCGTTAACTTCCGCACCATGGGAGAGCTCTGCCGAGAGCACGGGGTGCGCTACCTAGTGGCCTCCTTTGCCGCGCCCGACTACCAGGCGGCCCCCCCGAGCTTCCGGCGCTACCTGGACGTCAACCTGGACTTCTGGACGACCCACCTGCCCCTGCACGACTACCGCGAATACGCGGCCCTCATCGCCCGCTACAACGACTTGTTCGAGCTCTTCGTCTACGAACATCACATGGCGCACGTGCTCGTGCACCGCCTGCTCCGCGAGCCCCTGCTCTTCACCGACATCTGCCACCTGACCCCGGAGGGCATCTCCCGGCTGGCGGAGGCCTTCTTGCCCGCGGTGAGCCGGATCCTGGAGGAAAAGACGCCGGGCCCGCCTTCTCCCTGACGCGGCCGGCTTCCCCGCCGGTTAGAATCCACCCGTGGCCCAGAACCAGACCTTCGACTTTGCCGGCCCCGCGGGTCGGCTAGAGGCCATCCTCATGTGGCCGGACGAGGCCCCCCTCGCGGCCGCGGTGGTGTGCCATGCCCATCCCGAGTTCGGCGGGATCATGCATTACAAGGTGGTCTTCCGCATCGCCAAGGCGCTCCAGCAGGAGGGCTTGGCCGCCCTGCGCTTCAACTTCCGGGGGGTGGGGCGGAGCGAGGGTACCCACGACCACGGCCGGGGTGAGCAGGACGACGTGCGCGCTGCGCTCGACGAGAGCGAGCGCCGCTTCCCCGGCCTGCCCCTCGTCCTCGGCGGCTTCTCCTTCGGTTCCGAGATGGCCCTGCGGGTGGGGGTAAGGGACGCCCGCGCGCGCGCTCTCTTCGCTCTGGGCTTCCCGCTCTCCCGGGTCGGGGACACTTCGTTCCTCGAGGTCTGCCCCAAGCCCCGGCTCTTCGTCCAGGGGGAGGCCGACGAGTTCGGCCCCGCGGATCAGCTGAGGCGGCTCGTGGAGCGCTTGCCCCCGCCCCGCTCCCTCATCGTGGTTCCGAAGAGCGACCACTTCTTCACCGGGCACCTGGAGGCCCTCCAGGAGGCGGTCGGTTCCTGGGCCGGTGGCCGACCCTGGACCGCGTCCTCTCGCCCGGAGAAAGAGAGCCGGTCATGAACGTTCTGCGCCCCGACCGCGCCGTGCTCGTGCTCGTGGACCTACAAGAGCGGCTCCTGCCCGCCATCGTGGGCCGGGAGCGGATCGTGAGAAACAGCGTTCTCCTCCTCCGGCTGGCGCGGATCCTCGATCTGCCTGTGGTCCTCACCACCCAGTACCGGAAGGGGCTGGGCGAAATCGTGCCCGAGGTACGGGAAGGGGCGGGGGGCCTGGAGCCGCTCGATAAGGTTTCCTTTGGGTGCTTCCAGAGCGAGCCGTTCCTCTCCCGCCTCTCCGCGCTCTCTGGCCGCGACCAGCTCCTTCTGGGGGGAGTGGAGAGCCACATCTGCGTGGCCCAGACGGTGCTGGGCGCGCTCGATAAGGGCTATGAAGTCCACCTGGCGAGCGACGCCGTGGGCTCGCGCACGGACGAGAACTCCCGCGTGGGCCTTTCGCGGATGGAGCGCGCGGGGGCCCTTCTCTCCAGCGCGGAGATGGCGATCTACGAGCTGCTGGGCCGCAGCGACGGCGAGGCCTTCAAGAAGATGCTCCCCTACCTCAAGGCATGAGGCGGCGCGCCCACTCAGCCGCGGGGCGTCCGCCGGTCGGCGAACTCCTGCAAGACGTCCCAGACGTGGGGGTGCGTGGCGGTGATCGAGTCCAGGGTGGGCCGGTCCAGCTCCAGTAGCTCGCAGCGGGTGAGGGCGGCGATGGTGGCGGAGCGGGGTTTGCCGGTCAAGATCGAGACCTCTCCGAAAAAGACCCCCTCGTTCAGGTCGCCCAGCTTGACCTGAAGGCCGGCGGCGTCCTTCCGGAAAGCGCGGACCATGCCCGAGGTGAGCATGTAGAGGCTCTCACCGGGCTCTCCCTCCCGAAGGATCACGTCCCCCCGCTTGAAGGTGAGCAGCTTCAGTCCCTGGATGACGGCCACCATCTCGTCCACGGAGAAGTCCTTGAAGAGCGGACTCACCACAATCTGGCTGCCCGTGGCCGGGGCCTCTCCCGCGGGGCCGGCCGCGGCCCCTTCCCCCGAGGGGAACACGCTGTCGATGAGGGACAGCACCTCCTCGGCAAAGTGGCTGTCCGACATGGGATCCGGAGAGGCGGGCTCGGGTTCGGTCAGCGGCTCCACCTCCTCAACCCCGTCTGCGAATAGCAGGTCGTTGTCGACCACCGAACTCGGGGCGGATGGAGCGGGGGCCTCCAGAGGGACGAGATCGAGGGAGGCGGGCTCGGCCAGGATGGGCTCGGCCTCGAGGGCCTCCGGCTCGAGTGCTATCTCGGGCACGTCTTCTGGCTCGGGGCTAGGGGCGGGGGGCTCCTCGGCCTCGGGGGCCATCCGGGGCTCGCCCACGCTCGGAGCCGAGAGCGGTTCTTCGGGCACCGCGACCGCACTCTCCCGAGGGGGCGGCTCGAAACCGATCTCCTCCATGCCGATCTCGAAGCCCGCGGGGGGGAGCACGGTGGCATTGCGCTGCTTTTCCTGGATGAGGGCGGCGATCTTCACATCCACGTCCCGCTGTCCGGGGTCGATCTTCTGGATCTTCTTGAGGACGGAGATGGCTTTGGCCGCGAACCCCTCGCGCGCGAACTCATCGGCGAGGGCGGTCAGGTGGACCACGGCGTCGCGACCCTTGCCGGCCAAGACCAGCACGTCGGCGAGCTGGAGGCGGAGGCGTGGGTCGGCGTGCTGGCCCTGGAGTTGGGCGCGAAGGACTTCGATCGCCTTCGAGTAGTTCTTCTTGGCGATCAGAGCGACGACGTCGTCCCCCCTCGTCTGGCCGAAACTCAGCGCCATCCTCACTCCAGTCTCCTCGCTGAGGAGACTAAGGCGGGGGGGGCGGGGTGTCAACGATCGGGCTTCTCGTGTCGGTAGAGGCTTCTTGAAGGCCGCTCCGGCCGTGCCTTGGGTTAAGAGCGAGCTCTAGCGCAGCCCCAACTCCAGCGTAGAGGGGGGTTGCGTGCGCGCGGTGCGGGCGGAGCGGGTGGGCAGGAAGCGCACGACCATCCAAGCGACGAGCGCGGCGAGCGCGTGGGGCAGCAGCTCGATGCCGCCCCCCAGCCCGCGGCCGACGGTCACTGCGTAAATGACCAGGATGGGGGTCGCGTACCGCCAAAAGACGGTGCGCCTTTCCCAGGCGTAGGCGGCGGCGAAGATGGGCAAGGCCACATGGGGCCCGAGTCCGGTGCGCCAGTAATAGAGGGCGCCCAGCTCGAAAACGAGGGTCAATACCAGGCCCTGGAGGAAAGCCAGGGCCGTGCGCCCGCGCTCGTAAAGGTAGGGGAATAGCGCCCCCGCCATCACGGCCAGAAGGGCCTCCCCCGCCGGCACGCGGGGCAGACCGAGGGTCGGCAGGGAGGCCCCGCCGTAGAGGAGCAGGAAAACGACGGGCGAGGCGTTGCGTATCCACTTGACGAGTCGTCCCTGCGGGATCAGCCATTGGTCGAGGAGGAGGTAAAGGATGTAGGCGTAGGCGGGGGCCACGGCGAGAAACGACCGGGACTTCCAGAAGACGAGCAGAGCCAGGGCCAGCGCGGGCAACGACTCGTGCGGCCGGGGCCAGGGAGCGGGCGACCGGTAGAGGACGTTCATCCGGAGGTCGGCCTTCACCCCGGGCAACAGCGAGCGCTCGACCCGTCGGCGCAGTTCGGCGAGCAGGGCGGAAATGGCACCCTCCTCGGGCAGGCCCTGGTAGGCGCGGGGATCGATGGGCGGGTGGAAGCGCACGCGGATGCGGGCGGGCTTGGGCAGGGACCGGAAATGGGGCCAAGCCCGATAGGCGCCCGCGATGCTGGCGGGTATCAAGGGTGCTCCCGTCTCCCGGGCCAGGCGGGCCGCGCCCTCCCGGAGCGACGGCTCCATCCAGCCCGTGCGCGAGCGCTTACCCTCGGGAAACAGACCCACCACTTCCCCCGACTCCACGAGGGCTTTCGCTTTCTCGTAGGCGGCCCGGCCTTGCCCCTGGCGCACGTCGACCGGAAAGGCCCCGAAAGCGCGGATCAGCGCCCCCAGGAGCGGCACCTTGAAGAGGGCCTCCCAGGCCATGAAGCGGATGGGCCGCGGCACCTCCAGGGACAGGAGCACGGGGTCAAGATAGGAGGGATGATTGGCGGCCACCACCGCGGGGCCTCGGACGGGCACGTTCTCCACCCCCCGGCATTCGTAGGTGAAGAGGACCCGGAAGAGGGCCTCAAGCAGGGTTTTCAGCGCCCGTTGCATGTCTCTCCCGCGCGCGCACCGTCAGCAGCACCTGCTCCGTGTCCCGGCCGAGCGTGCGCGCGCCCGCGAGGTACAGGACGCCGGAGACCGCCATGGCCACCGAAGTCAGAAGGAGGGCCGTCTCCAGGCTCCCTGTCCGGTCCGAGACCTTCCCGATGAGGATGGGGGAAGGCACGTCCCCCAGCAGATGAAAGGCGAAAATGGAAAGGGCGATCGCGCTGGCCCGAATCTCGGGCAAGACTACGCTCACGAGCACCGCGTTGGCGGGGCCGGTGTTGAGGAAGACCAGCACCTCGGCCAGGAAGATGGCGGATAGGTAGACCCCGCGGTCACCGGCGGTGAGCCCAACATAGGTGGCGGGCACGGCCAAGAGCATTCCGACCCCCGAGACCAACAAGTAGGCTTTGTCGGTGCGCGGCAGCAGGAAGTCCCCCAACCAGCCCCCCAGGAACGTGCCCAGAAGGCCGGCCGCAACCGTGATCCCCCCGAAAAGGGCGGTGGCCTCGGAGAGGGGCAAGTGGCGAGCGCGGGCGAAGAAGGTGGGCATCCAGTAGGCCATTCCCCCGAGGGCGAAGGTCATGGCGGCCATGCCCAGGGTGGTGTAGACGAACGAGCGGTTTCGGAGAAGGCCCAGGGCCGCGCCCCACTCGAAGCGATGGTCCTGCTCCTCGCGGGCACCGTCTCCCGCCCCCCGCGGGGGCTCGCGCATCCTGAAGGCGAGCAGACCGAGGATCAGGCCCGGAGTCCCCGCGATGAAGAAGGCGGCCCGCCAGCCATAGTGCTGCCCGGCGTATCCGCCCAAGAGGAAGCCCAGGGCGCTCCCCACCGGGATGGCCACGTAGAAGAAAGACAGCATGCGGCCGCGCCTCTCCCGGGGGAAAAGGTCGCTGATGAGGGTTGGCGACACCACGCCGAAGCCGGCCTCCCCGACTCCGATCACCGAGCGGGCCAGCAGCAAATGGTGGTAGCTGGTGGCCAGCCCGGAGAGCACCGTGGCCAGGCTCCAGACGAGCACCCCCAGTCCCACCAGGAAGCGGCGGGGCCAGCGATCGCCGATGACGCCCGTGAACGGCGAGGCCACGATGTAGGCCACCATGAACATGGAGCCGATCAGGCCGAGCTGGGTGTCGCGGAGGGAGAACTCCGTTTGGATCAGGGGGGCCACGGCCGCGATCACGTAGCGGTCGATGTAGTTGAGGAAGTTGACCCCGAACAGGAGGGCGAGGGCGAGGTAGGCCTGCCGGGGAGTGATGGAGCGATCGACCATCAGGAGCCGGGCCGCGGAGGCTCGGCGGGGGTGGGACGAGCCAGGGGCCCGCGCCGCCCCATCCGAGTCTTCTCGTCCTCCAGGGCCTGCCGCACCACCGCGTACTCCGACTCCAAGGCCGTGACCAAGGGGGGGGCCCCGGCGGCGGCCCCCGACCGGCCCAGGTCCTCGAGGCGACCGCAGAGGGCCGCCATCTGCCGAGCCCCCAGGTTGCCGCAGCTCCCGAGGAAGCTGTGGGCCAGCCGCTCCAGGGAGGGGGCGTCGCCCTTCTGGCCGGCCTTGCGCAAGCCCGCCAACCGCAGGGGCGCGATGCGGAGGAAAGTGTCGATCACCTCGCGCAGGAGCGATCCGTCGCCGTCGATGGCCCAGAGGGTGGCGAGCACGGCCTCGTCCACCGGGGCCACCGAACGCGGGGCATCCGCGACTGGCTCCTCCTGAGCCCCCGCGGGCACGCCCTCGCGCGCTACCCAGCGCTGGAGGATGGCGGCCAGCGCCTCCGGGTCCACCGGCTTGCTCACGTAGTCGTCCATCCCCGCGGCCAGGCATCTCTCCCGGTCTCCCTTCATGGCGCTCGCGGTCATGGCGATGATAGGCGTGCGGGGCCCCGCGCCCTGCCGCTCTCGGATGCGGGCGGTGGCCTGGAAGCCGTCCATCTCCGGCATTTGGCAGTCCATGAGGAGGGCGGCGTAGGGCGTCTTCAGGCAAGCCTCCACCGCCTCCCGACCGCTGTCCGCCACGTCCACCCGGTAGCCCAGCTTCTCCAGGATGCGCACGGCGACCTTCTGGTTCACCTCGTTGTCCTCCGCCACCAGCACGCGGGCCGCGGAGGGGGGCCGTGATTCCCGCAGGCTGTGGCGGGTGACCAGGGAGGGGCGCTCCTTTGTCGCGGCCCCGAAGAGAACCTGACCCAGGCAGTCATGGAGGTCGGCCTCGTCCACGGGCTTGGTGAGGTAGCCGGAGACGCCCGCCTGTTTGGCCTCCGCGCCTTGGCCCTTGGTTCCGAAGGAAGTAAGCAGGATCAGCTTGAGATCCTTCAGGGCCGGGTCCTCCTTGATGAGGCGCGCCAGGGCCAGCCCGTCCATGCCCGGCATCTTCATGTCGAGGACGGCGAGGTCGTAACGCGAGCCCACGGAGGCGGCGGCCCGCAGCGCGGCCAAGGCCTTGGGGCCATCTTCCATGCTGGCGACGCGCATCCCCCAGTAGGCGAGCTGCTGGCGAAGGATCTGGCGGTTGGTGGCGTTGTCGTCCACGATGAGGACGCGGGTGCCGGCCAGCCTCTGGGGGGGAACGGGCGCGGCCGGCTCCTCGACGGCTTGTCTCTCCAGGCGGGCGGTGAAGAAGAAGCGGCTCCCCTTGCCGGGCGTGCTCTGCACGCCGACCTCGCCCCCCATGAGACCGACCAGGCGTTTGGAGATGGCCAGGCCCAGTCCGGTCCCCCCGTATTTCCGGGTGGTGGAGCCGTCGGCCTGCGCGAAGGCCTTGAAGAGCCGTCCCTGGGCCTCGGCCGCGATGCCGATCCCGGTGTCGGTGATCTCGAAGCGGACGAGGGCGGTCTCGGTGGCGGCTTCGGCCAGACTCGCGCGCAGCACCACCTCTCCTTGCTCGGTGAACTTGATGGCGTTGCCCACGAGGTTGGCCAGGACTTGGCGCAGCCGGCCGGGGTCGCCGCGCAAGGCCCCCGGCACCCCGTGGTGAATGAGGCAGAGCAGTTCGAGGCCTTTAGCGTGCGCCGACTCCTTGAAGGTGCTCAACACCTCCCGCACCGCCTGCCGGAGGTCGAAGTTCACGACCTCGAGGTCCAGGCGACCGGCTTCGATCTTCGAGAAGTCCAGGATGTCGTTGATGATCTCGAGGAGGGCGCGCCCCGAGCTGTCGATGATCTCGGCGTACTCGCGTTGCTCGGGATCGAGATCGGTGTCCAGGAGAAGGCGCGTCATGCCGATGACGCCGTTCATGGGGGTCCGGATCTCGTGGCTCATGTTGGCCACGAACTCGGACTTGAGGCGCGAAGCCTCGAGGGCGGCTTGGCGGGCCCGGACGAGCAGGTCCACGTTCTGAGCCACCATCACCACCCCGTCCACCGAGCCCTGGGGCCCCCGCCAAGGGTGGGCGGTCCAGCGCATGTACACCCGCGTCCCGTCCTCGCGCTCGATGGCGTCCTCGGGGTCGGAGACGATCTCCCCCGCGAGAGCGCGGGCCAAGACGGCCCCGTACTTCTCGGGTAGGCGGGGGGAAGCCTTGTGGAACTCGTGTCCCACCACGGAGTCCTCCCCCACGCCTAGGTACCTGACCCATTCCGCGCTGTGGGCGATGTAGCGACGATCACGGTCCAGCAGGGCCATGGCCACGGGGGCGTGGGTCACGATTTGGCGCAGCTGCTCGCGTTCGCGCTCCACCGCCTGCTCGGCGCGCTTGCGCTCCGTGATCTCGCGGGCCAGGGCCTGGAAGCCGAGGATCCGCTCCCCCTCCATCACGAGTTGGACGTGTTGGCCGATCCAGACCTCGTCCCCGTCCCGGAACAGGGCCGGGAACTCGCAATAGGTGTTGGGAATTCGTTGCGCGAACTGGTCCCCGTAGAAGCGCTCCGCCACCTCCCGGTAATCCGGCCGCACCAGCTCCCGGAAATGCAGGCCCAGGAGCTGGCCCTCGGGAAGGCCCGCCGCGCGCTGGGTGGCGGGGTTGGCGTAGACAAAGCGGCCCTTCTCGTCGGTTACGTAGATGATGTCGTCCGCCGACTCTACGATCTGGCGATAGCGCCCCTCGCTCTCCCGGAGCGCCTCGGCTTGGTGCTCCCTCTCCTCGAGGAGGTTGGCCAGTTCCCGGACTCGGGCCTCCGCGCTCCGTCGGCGCGAGAGACTCCACCCCGCGGCTCCGAGGGAGCCGACCGCGACCAGAAGAAGCAGCAGCCCGGCAAGCGCCACGGATCGAGCCCTCTCCGCTCCGAACAGTACGCTGCGACTCGGGGGGGGTCAAGGGCGCCCGCTGCGCTTCCGGGGCGCGTCGAACGGGGCGATGATGACCCCATGAGGCCCTTCTTCACCACGCGGCGGGGACGCCTCTGGGCTCGGCTAGCCCTGTACGGAGGCGCCCTCGGCCTGGGCCTCCCCGCCGCCTGCTCCCAGGTCTTGGTCGGCACCATCCGCCAGCCCACATCCCGCCCGCCCTCCGCTTACGAGGAGATCGCGCTTCGGTCGGAGGGCCTGCGTCTTAGGGGTTGGCTGATCGAAGGCCGCGGGGACCGGGCCGCGGTGCTCGTCGCCCACGGCCTGGGGGACAGCCTGGAGAGCTACGAGGGCCTCGCCGCCAAACTCCAGCGACGCGGCCATACCGTTCTCCTCCTCGATCTCCGCGGGCACGGGGGCAGCGAGGGGCACACGACCACGCTCGGGGGCCGGGAACGGGAGGACGTGCGGGCGGGCTTGCGGGCGCTGCGTGAGCGGGGCCGGGCCGGTTCCGGTACCGTGCTTTTCGGGGTGTCCATGGGCGCGGTGGCGGTCCTGCGTGCGGCCGCTCAAGAGGCGGACGTGCGGGCCGTGGTTGCGGAGGCCCCTTTCGACACCTACCGTGCCTCCGTCGCCCACCACGCATGGCTCCTGTACGGGCTGCCGCCCTGGATCCCGCTGATTCCCCTCTCCATCAGGGTGGCGGAGTGGCGCGCCGGCTTCCGGGCGGATGATGTGGATGCGGTGGCGGCGGCTCGCCTCGTGCGGGCACCCCTGTTAGCGATCGTGGATGGAGCAGACCCGCGGATGCCGGAAGCGGTCGTGCGCCGTGTGTTCGATGCCCACCCCGGCCCCAAGCGGCTCTGGATGGCGCCGGGGGCTCCCCATGCGGGCGCGTTTTTCGCCCCCGGCTATTGGACCGAGGTCACGGGTTTCCTGGAGGCAAACGGACTCTAGGCGCGCGGTCTCAGCGCCGGGTCAGCTCCTCCGCGGTCACGAAGCGTGGCTCCACGTCCACGGGCACCGCCCGCAAACGGTCGAGCACCTGCTGCACCGGCGGGCGTACGACCGCCAAGCGGGCCAGCATGTCCCGGGCGAGCGCGGAGTCCCCCCGGGCCTGGAGGGTCATGATCTCGCGGGTGAGAGCGGTCACACCCTCCTTGATCCGCGCCGGATCGACGCCGAAGGTTCCGTCCGCGGCCACCTTGAAGGAACCGTGGTCCAGGAGGTAGTTGAGCTGGAGGGCGATGCCCTTGCCGTGGGCCTCGCTCAGACCGAAGCGGATGGAGCGGAAGGCGGAGGCCAGGAAAGTCGTGTAGAGCCCCTTCTCGATGGACTTGTCGATCACGCCCTTATCGATGAGCTGCTGGAGGGCCCAGAGGCCGGAGATGTCCGCCTTGGCCTCCTCCAGGCTGCTGTAGGCGTCCTTCAGCTCCTGGCGCACGGTGGTGGCCCGGCCGCCCACCGTGATGTTGTGGGGGCCGAGGCCGTGCATGAGTTCGTGCATCAGGATGTGGGTGAAGAAGGCCTCGAAGGAGAGGCTCGCGTGGTCGGCGGGGGCGAGGGCCACCTGGGAGACGGGAACCAGCACCTTCCGGAACTTGGCCTCCTGGGTGTTCCTGAGCATCACCCGTTTGCTTCCCTTCTCGGCCACCGTCCGCTCGTCGTTAGGCAGGTTGTAGGCTGCGGTCTGCACGCCCCGGTTGCCATCTCCCGCGGAGAAGATCACGTCCACCACCCGGATGGGGGCCAGGGCCCCCAATTTCGGGTTGCGCAGGGCAGGGTCGATCGGGAGGTGGTCCTCCAGCCATTGCAATTCACCCGCGAAGCGCTTGAGCTTGGCGGTCTCCGCCTCGTCGCGCACGGTGATGAAGGCCTCGAATGCGGCCTTGGCGTTGAACCATTCGTCCTCGTAGACCTCGTAGGGCCCGATGGTGGGTTCGATGCTGGCGTCCAGTTCCAGCCAAGCCACGTCGCTGGCGCGGTAGTCGTTACTAAGAAGAGCCTCCGCCCGCTTGGAGAGGAAGGTTTTGAGGGTGGGCTGGACGGTGAGCTGGGCGGCCTCCTTGAGCAGGGCCGACATGAGGGCCAGCTCGCCCTGGTACTCCAGGCTGTAAGGCACGGTCATGAACGTCCCGTCGGGCCCCCGCCGAACGGTGGTGAAGAAGCCGGTGGCCTGGGCCCGCGCTGCCTCCGTGAGCGTCCGGTGCCAGGCCTCGACCTCGTCCCGGGTCGCCCCCGCGGGATAGAAGTTGGCGCCCCCCGGCTTGGCGGGTAGCCCCGGGATGAAGGGGGCATCAAGGTCGAGCCGCGACCAGGGGCCCTTGTTGATCAGAAAGTAGTGCAGGCGTGCGCGGCCCCGGGGGGAAACGTCGCCGAGCAGTTCCATGAGGAGGGACTCATTTCCCGCCCAGGACTGCCGCAGGAAGAGCCCGTCGACGATCCGGGCCGCCTCGATGAGCCGGGCCAGGGCCTGCCGCTCGTTCGGAGGCAGGGCCCGCAGGTCGGCTCCGATGTCCACGGGAGCGAAGCGGGCGGCCATGGTCTCGAGTTGGGTCGCATCGAGAGGCACGGGAGTCGCACTCGCGGCCAGGGTCGCCCGGGACGTCATGAGAGAGGCACAAAGAACAAGCACGCCGGTCCGGGTCGTGAGCACGGCTCCTCCTTTCGCGACGGGTCTGGCATCAGATCTCGAGCTGCTTGGGGACGCGGGTCAGGTTGCGGGAGCCCTGGCGGGTGACCAGGGCCACATCCTCTAGGCGCACCCCGCCCAGGCCGATGTAATAGAGGCCGGGCTCCACGGTCACGACGTGGCCGGCGCGCAGGGTGCAGCGCCGCTTCCCGATGGAGGGGGCTTCGTGGATCTCCAGGCCCAGGCCGTGGCCGGTGCCGTGAAAGAAGCCTTGCATGCGCCCCGCCTTCACGCCCGTGGGGTAGCCCTGGCGGTCGAAGAGGGCCTGGATCCGGCGGTGGATCTCGAGGCCCTCGGCGCCGTCCCTGACCAACCCGTGGCCGAGGCGGACGCCCTCGTGGACCACCGCGTAGAGCTCGTGCAAGCGATGGCTGGCCCGGCCACGCACGACTGTGCGCGTGAGGTCGCCATAGTAACCCGTGCTCTCGGAGCGGGGGAAGATGTCCATGACGATCGGGGTGTGGGCGCGAATCGGCCCCCGGCCTTCCTCGTGCGGGTCCACCGCCTGGTCCCCGGGAGCACAGATGGTGTGGGAGGGGACGCAGCCTTCGGCCATGATCCGGGTGTTGACGGCCGCGCGCAGGTCTTCGGCGGTGAAAGAGCGGCCGTCCCGCCGCAGGTAGCCGCTCCGGATGCGACAGGCCTTTAGGGCGGCGATCCCGGCCAGAAGCCCCGCCTCCGCCGCGCGCAGCGCGGCCTCGATGGCCCGCACCTCGCGCGGGCTCTTGACCTCGCGCTCCGGCCAGAAGGGGTCGGGCCCCATCTCCAGGCGGATGCCGCGTGCGTCTAGCTCGATGGCCAGTCCCAGGGAGAAGCCCCGCGGCACCTGCACGCGGCGGATCCCGAGCTGGCGCAGGGCGGCCACGATGACGTCGGCGGGGCCCGCTTTCCTGGTGCCCGTCTCCAGGGGCTTGGCAATGGCCGACCAGGAGAGCACGCGGTCCACAGTGGCTTGACGCCGGGCCCGGTCCATCTCCAGGTCGCTCATGACCAGGATCCGCCGTCTCCCCACCTCGATGAACAGGAAAGGATCGGGGGCGAAGAAGCCGGTGGGATAGAGGATGTCGGCGTCGGTCTCGGACGCGGCGTAGAGGAGGCGGGGGATTCTCCTTCGGGCAGCGATCCTCAAGCGGGCGCCACCTCCACCAGCGCGTCGTAGAAGGTGGCCCCCTCCCCCAAGTCCGTTAGCTCCTGACCCGTGACGGCATTGGCGTTGCGGCCCCCCGGGCACATCTTCGGCCACCAGATCGAGAGGCCCACCACCACCCCGGGGCGCGCGGCCGGGGAGACGCGGGCGGTGGCCAGAAAGGAGCCACGATCGTTGAAGGTCCGGACCTCCTGCCCGTCGCATATGCCGCGGACCTCCGCGTCCTGGGGGTGAAGGGTTAGAAAGGGCTGGCTCTCGCGCCGCACAAAGGCGGGCTGGGCGGAGAAGGTCGCGTTCAGGAAGTGGTGGGCGGGAGGCGAGATGAAGGCCAAGGGATACTTCCGGGCCCGCTCCGGCGCGGAGGCCGCGCTTTCCCGCGGGGGGGTGTAGCCGGCCAGGGGATCGAGTCCCGCCTTCTCGAGGGACGCGGAGACGAGCTCGCACTTTCCAGAGGGGGTGGGAAAGCCTCCCTGCGCAAAGGGGGTGTAGGGGTCCCCCACCCGCAGGCGCAGGGAGCCCTCCCGCTCCAGCTGCTCGAACGTGATGCCGGCGAGTTTCGAGTCTGTCCAGTCGAGGGCCTGGCGGGCCATCTCCTCGTCGGTCTCGCGCAGGCAGGGGTGCTCGAGCCCCATCCGGGCCGCGAGCAGGCGGAAGACCTCGGTGTTGGGCTTGCACTCGCCGAGGGGGGCGATGGCGGGCCGGCTGAGGCTCAGGTAGAGGTGGCCGTAGGCCTTGTGCAGGTCGTAGTGCTCGAGGGTAGTGGTGGCGGGAAGGACGATGTCTGCGAAGTCCACGGTATCGGTGCGGAACAACTCGTGGACGACGGTGAAGAGGTCCTCCCGGGCGAGCCCCGCCCACACCGACTCCTGCTCGGGCGCCACCGCCGCCGGATTGGAGTTGTAGACGAACAAGGCCTTCACGGGGGGCGCGAGGGACGCGTCCCCGAGAATGTGCCCGAGCCGGCTCATGTTGAGGGTGCGCGTGCCGGGCGGGATCAGATCCGGGCGCTCCAGGGCCTCCGCCCTCACCGGAAAGGTGCCGGAGGTGGAGAGGAGCACGCCCCCGCCCGCATGGCGCCAGTCCCCCGTGATCGCGGGTAGGCAGGCGATGGTGCGCACCGCCATCCCTCCGCCCGCGTGGCGTTGCAAGCCGTAGTTCACGCGGATGGCCGCCGGCCGCGTGGTGCCGAACTCGCGCGCGAAGGACTCGACCTCGGCCACGGGAAGGCCCGTGGTCTCCGCCACCCGGCTCGGGGTCCACTCCCGGGCCCGTTCCCGCAGCCGCTCCCCGCCCACGGTGTGAGCGGTCAAGTAGTCGACGTCCTCGAGGCCATCCCGGAAGAGTATGTGCATGACGCCGAGGGCGAGAGCCGCGTCCGTCCCCGGGAGCAGGGCCAGGTGCCGGTCGGACTTCTCCGCCGTCTTTGAGCGGTAGGGGTCGATGGTGATGAGCCGGGCCCCCCTCCGCCGGGCCTCCTCGACTAGTGGCCAGAGGTGGACGTTGGAGCTGACAATGTTGGCCCCCCAGGCCACGACCAAGCGGGCCTCCACGATGGCCTCGGGGTCGAAACCCATGCTCTTGCCGAGGGTGGCCTTGAGCCCGGCCCCTCCCGCACTCGAGCAGATCGTGCGCGCGAGCAGGCTCGCCCCCAGGGCGTGGAAAAAGCGCCGGTCCATGCTCCCGTAGGACAGCAGCCCCATGTTGCCCGCGTAGGAATAGGGCAGTATGGCCTGCGGCCCGTGAGCGGCCATGATCCCGTGGAAACGGGCGGTAATCGTGTCCAGGGCCTCGTCCCAAGAGATGCGTTGAAACTTCCCCTCTCCCTTCTTCCCCACCCGCTTCAAGGGATGGAGGATTCGGTCGGGGCTGTAGACGCGGTCCAGGTAAGGGTTGACCTTGGCACACAGGAAGCCACGCGTGAAGCGATGCTCGGTATCGCCGCCCAAGGCCACCGCCCGATCGCCTTCCAGCGTCACCGTCATCACGCAGGTATCGGGACAATCGTGGGGGCAGACCACCTTGTGGGTGCGGCGGGAAGAGGGTGTCGTGCCCATCGTTACCGGATGGAGGTCGGCCGTCCGTGCTCGTCCACGGCCACGAGCACGACTTCGGCCTCCGTGACTTTTACCCGCTCTCCGCGACCGGCTCCCCACCGCTCCGCTTCCACCGAGACCTTGACCGTGAGGGAAGTGCGCCCGATGCTCACGGTCTTGGTGAAGAAGTTCACGATGTCCCCCAGAAACACGGGCTCGTGGAACTCCACCTCCCGCATTGCCTTGGTCACGTACCGGCGGGCCGCCACCTTGCGCGCCTCGACCGCGGAAGCGAGGTCAATGTGGGAGAGGATGACCCCCCCGAATATCGTCCCCAGGGCGTTGGTGTCCTTGGGCAGGAGGAGCACCTTGATGGCGGGGACGCGCTCCTCGGCCATGGCCAAGGATACCTCGGGAGGCGGAGCGCTAATGGGAATCCGACGGGGCTGGCCGGCGGGGTCGACGGATCCCGTGCTCAGGTTCTCCTGAACGGCAGCGCCCGCCAGGCGCGCCCGCTCTTGCACCACCGCCTCGTAGCGGGACGAGGGCGGCCCGGTGTGGTTGCCGCGACGACGCCAGTAGATTTGGGCGGCCACGGGCTCGCCTCCCTCCGGCTGCACGTACACCGAGTCGCGGGGCAGGTGGGTCGATTCCTGGCGATCCAGGAGGGCGAGGTCGTCCCCGCTGAGACCCTCGATGAGGACGCCCACCACGGTGGCTCCCGGTGCATGCTCCACGTTCAAGACCCCGCCTCCCCATTCGTCGCGGTGGACATTCCACACCCGCCGCCATCCTGTCAGTCGCGCCACCTTGAAAATAAGGGTCTCCACGCGATTCCCGAGGACCGCGCGGAGCCCGTCCGCGGCCATGAGCGTCCCGTAGACGAAGAGGTTCATGCCATCTCAGGGGGAACCCGCGGCGCCCCCGGGGGGAGCGGAGGGGCGGGGGAGCGGCTTGCGCGGGATCATCTCCGGCCGCATGGCCGCGTGGTAGACGATGGAGGCCATCACGACCGATGCCTGCATGAGATCCTCCCCACGCGCGCGATCAAAGACGTCCATGTTGGTGTGGTGGGTCCCGAAGAACTGCGGGCCGGAGCCCGCCCGATACTCGATATCGTCTTGGATAAACTGGAAGGCGGGCAATCCCACGGCGTCGAAGGGCACGTGGTCGGTGGACTCCGTATTGCGCAGGGTGAGGGTGGTGGCGCCGAGGTCGTTCAGGGGCTTGAGCCAGGCCGCGAAAATGGGGAAGACGGCCGCGTTCTCCTGGAGGTAGAGGCCGCGGATCTTCCCCGTGCCGTTGTCCAGGTTGAAGTAGGCGGAGAGACGAGCGTGCTCGGGTTTGATGGTCAGGGGCCCCGTGTCCGACCGAAGGGCAGAGGGTAGCTCCCGCTGCTCGGGGTCGTTGGGCTCGGGCCGGGAGGCGAAGTGCTGGCTCACGTACTCCCGCGACCCGAGCAGCCCCTGCTCCTCCCCCGTCCAGAGCGCGACCCGGATGGTCCGCTTGGGATTGACCTCCAGCACCCTAAGGATGCGGACCGCTTCCATGGCCACGCCCACTCCCACCGCGTTGTCGGTGGCCCCGGTTCCCCCGTGCCAGGAGTCCAGGTGGGCGCCCAGCATGACCACCTCCCCTCTCTTGTCCGTCCCCGGGATCTCCGCGATCGTGTTGTAGCCGAGGGGGTCGTCGTCGTGGAACGTGGTCCGCACGTCAAGCTCCAGCTCCACCTCGATCTTCCGGTCCAGCAGCCGGGCCACGCGGTTGTAGTGGGCCGCGGCCATGACGAGGGCGGGCACGCCCGGGGGATCTTCCTTCCGCCGGGCCCCCCCGCCCATCACGCGCAGGGTGCCGCCGTCCCGCGCACTCGGCTCCACCGTGGCCAGCGCCCTCTCCTCGGCCAGGAAGCGGTTGAGGGACCGCTGGAAGCGGCGCCGCTTGAGGATGGCCGCGCGCTCGGCCGCCCGGTCCTTAGGAACCTGGTACTGGGACAACTCCTCCAGGTCCTTTTCGGAGTAGCGCCCGTCAACCTTCTCCTCGCCCTTGAGCTCACGGGCATTGTCCAGCCACAGGATCCGCCCCGCCAACCGGCCCCGGTACTGCTCGAAGTCGGCCTCCGACTCGAGCTTGACTCTGAGCGCTTTGCCCCGGACGACGCCCTCGGTGCCGGGTGTCCAGGCCTTGGGCAGAGCGATCAGGGGAGCGGTGTTGGGCGCCACCATGTGGACCGAGCAGTGCTCGAGGCTCCAGCCCCGGCCGAAGGGCCCCCAGCTCTCGAGGTGGGCCCGAACGAGCCCCCAGGCTTCGAGCTGTTGCCTCGTCCACTCGTTGGCTCGGCGGGCCAGAGGGGAGTTGGTAAGGCGGGGCCCGATGACGTCCGTGAGTTGGGCCACGGTCTCCATCACCGCCGAGTGGTGGAAGCCCTCGGCACGGATCTTGGTCAGCATCTCCAGATCAACGCCCTCCTCGGCCCCAACCGCGAGGGGGAGGATGGCCAGGGCGAGGGTGACGGCGGGTCGCAAGGGCACGCCATACCTCCCATGAAGGGGCCTCAAAGGTCGGCCAGGAAGGGGTTGCGGCGGCGCTCGCGCCCGATTGTCGTCTCCGGTCCATGGCCGGGAATCACCCGCGTCCGGTCATCGAGGGCGAGGAGGCGCTCGCGGATGGAGGCGATCTCCTGGTCGTAGTCGCCCCCCCAGAGATCGGTACGCCCTATGCTCCCCGCGAAGAGGGTGTCACCGGACAGGAGGAGGGCCTCCCCATCGAGATGGAAGCACAGGCTCCCGGGAGTGTGGCCAGGGGTGTGGAGAACCTCGGCCACGACCCCCCCCGCCCTCACCCGGTCCCCTTGGTGGATGGTCTCGTCGACGCCGGCCCGGGGGGGAGCGGGCATGAGCCCGCCCAGCATGAGGGCCTGGGCCCCCAGATTATCGTAGAGGGGGAGGTCCGCCTCGTGCAGCAGGAGTCGCGCCCCGGTCGCCTCTTTGAGGGCTTGGTTCGCACCTACATGGTCGATGTGGGTGTGAGTGTTCAAGATGGCCCGACACGTCAGTCCTTCATCCCGTAGCACGTCCAGCACTTTCTGCCCTTCGTCCCCGGGATCCACGACCACGGCCTGGCGACTCTCGGGGTCGCCAAGGACCGTACAGTTGCACTGGAGGAGACCGACAGGGAAGCTGCGCACAATCAGGGGTAGGCGCACGGCTACATCTTAAGGCGAAAGCCCGCGTTGGAAAGGGTCGCACTTTCTGTTAGAGTCCTGGAGCCCCGGCCGCCGCGCCCCGGGGTGTTCCTGGGTCGCCCCAGACGGCGACAACGGGCGGCCTTTGACACACCCGATGAGGAGGTCCGGCCATTTCGAATAAGGTGTTCGTGGGCAACCTGAGCTTCGACGTCACGCGTGAGGAGCTCATTGAGGCTTTCAGTGCCGCGGGCAAGGTCGTGGATGCGAAGGTGCCCACCGACCGCGAGACCGGACGTCCCCGAGGCTTCGCCTTCGTGGAGTTCGAGGACGACGACGCCGCGCAGAAGTCAATCGCGCTGATGAACGGGAAGGACCTGAAGGGTCGACCCCTGCGCGTGAACGAGGCCGAGAACCGGCCCCCACGGCCGGCGGGTGCGGGAGGGGGTTACCGTCCCGCTTTCGGGGCGGGGAACTCGTACCGGCCAGGAGGGCCCCCCGCCTTTGGCGCCCCCCCGAGCTTCAGTGACTTCCCGACCGACGATCGCGGCCGCCCGTTCCGGAGTAAGGGCAGCCGCCGCAACATCCGGCGCCGCAAGCGCGGGTTCGATTAATCCCCCCCGTCCGCCCGTTACCCGCCCGCAAGCGCTGATCGAAGTCTGCCACGGCGTGGCCGTGTCGGATGCGTACCGCTGGCTGGAGGAGGCCGACTCCCCGGAGGTGGCGGCCTGGACTGCCGCCCAGGGCCACTTCGCGCGACTTGTCCTCGATGCGCTCCCGGGGCGAGACGCGGTCCGAGCGCGGCTAGACGCCCTTTTTTCCATTGGCACTGTCTCCCCCCCCACCCTTCGGGGGGGGCGCTACTTCTATCAGCGGCGGGAGGGCGCGCAGGAGCAGCCGGTGCTCTATAGGCGGGACGGCCCCGCGGGGACCGACCGGGTCCTCGTCGATCCCGCCGCGCTTAGCCCCGACGCGACCTCGGCTCTGGACTGGTACTACCCGAGCCCGGACGGCCGCTTGCTGGCCTACGGTGTGTCCGAAGGCGGGAGCGAAAAGAGCACCCTCCGCGTACGGGAGGTGGAAACAGGCCGGGACCTGCCGGATGTCATCCCCTGGACGCGGGCCTGCTCGTTGGAATGGCGCCCCGACGGCTCGGGTTTCTTCTACACCCGTTATCCGGAGCGGGGCCGGGTGCCCCCGGGCGAAGAGGACTACCATCGTCGCGTCTTCGAACACTCCCTCGGGGAGGACTGGCGGCGCGACCCCCTGCTTTTCGGGGAGGGGCGGGCGCCCGAAGACTGGACGTCGATCCACCTCTCTCCCGACGGCCGGTTCCTGGCCGTCAGTGTCTCGCTTGGCTGGACGCGCACCGACGTCTACCTTAAGGACCGGGTGGGCGGGGGTGGCTTCGTCCCCGTCGTGGAGGGGATCGACTCACTCTTCGGCGTCACCCTCCGCAACGATCGGCTCTACCTTCATACGAACCACGGGGCCCCACGCTACCGTCTCGTCGCCGCCGACCTCAAGCGTCCCGGACCCGAATCCTGGCAGGACGTCATCCCGGAAGGCCCGGATGTCCTGGAGGGGGCCCTCCTGGTAGGCCAGTGGATCCTCGTCCTCCGGCTCCGCGACGCCTCCTCGCGCCTGTCCCTCTACGACCTCCGGGGTCGCCTCCAGCGCGAGCTGGAGTTGCCGGGAATCGGCACCGTGGAGGCGATGACCGGAGAATGGGACGGGAAGGAGGCCTTCTTCGGCTTCTCCTCCTTCACCACCCCGCCCGTGGTCTACCGCCTGGCCCTGCCGGAGGGGCCGCCCGCGCCCTGGCGGGCGGTGGAAGGGGACGTGAACCCGCAAGCCTACACGGTCCGCCTCGTCCGCTACGCCTCAAAGGATGGCACCCCGATCTCGATGTTCCTGGTCCACGGCCGGGACCGCCCGCCGGGGGGACCGGCCCTGCTCACCGGCTACGGTGGATTCAACGTCAGCCTCACCCCCGCCTTTGGGCGCAGCCTCCTGCTCTTCCTGGAGCGCGGGGGGCTCTACGCCGTGGCTCATCTCCGGGGCGGGGGGGAGTACGGCGAGGACTGGCACCGGGCCGGGATGCGGGAACACAAACAGAACGCCTTCGACGACTTCCTGGCCGCAGCTGAGTTCCTCCACCGCGAGGGCCACGCCGAGCGCGGACGCCTCGCGATCATGGGCGGGAGCAACGGCGGCCTGCTCGTGGGGGCGGCCCTGACCCAGCGGCCCGAGCTCTTCGCGGCCGTGGTCTGCCAGGTCCCCCTCCTGGACATGCTTCGCTACCACCGCTATCGCATCGCGCGGCTGTGGATCGCGGAGTACGGCTCCCCGGAGGATCCCGACGCCTTCCGCTGGCTCTATGCCTACTCGCCCTACCATCACGTGCGGGAGGGCACGCGCTATCCGGCCGTCCTCCTCACCGCCGGCGAGGCGGACAGCCGCGTCGATCCCATGCACGCGCGCAAGATGGCCGCCCGCCTCCAGGCGGCAACCGCCTCCGGCCGCCCGATCCTGCTCCGCCTGGAAACGCGGGCGGGCCACGGTCAAGGCAAGCCCGTCTCCAAGCTCGTGGCAGAGTGGGCCGATGTCTGGAGTCTCCTCCTCGCCGAGCTGGGGATGTCGTCCTGAGCCAGCGACGACCTCTCTTCAGGAGCCGGGGACACCGCGGGCAGGAGTGATCGGGCGCACTCCAGTGTCAAGAATGTTAAACCCCGGACCGCGGCCCACGGTCCCATCCCCTGAAAGGAGGCCGTATATGAGCATCAGCCGCTTGACTCGCAGACTCATTCCTCTTCTCGGTGTGGCCTTCGGCCTGGCCGCTCCCGCCGCTCGCGCGCAATCCGCGGCCGACCCCCAAGACAAGAAGGACATCCATCGCGACGCCAAGGACTTGGGGGCCGACGGTAAGGATCTTCGCCACGACCTGCGGGACCGGAACCACGATCGCACCGATGTTCGCCACGATCAGCGCGATCTGAACCAGGATCGGCGCGACCTGCGTCACGATGCGAAGGCCTACGGAAAGGACAGCGCGCAGGTGAAATCCGACGCCAAGGAAATCGCTTCCGACCGCAAGGACGTCCACCACGACCGTAGCGAGGTCCGCCGGGACACAAAGGACATCCGCCACGACCGGACCGACCTGCATCGGGACCGCAAGGACTTGTACAAAGACAAGAAGGGTGCCGGCGGCCACAGCTGATCCGGCTCTCTTCGCACGATGTCAGGAGGGCCCGGATCTCTCCGGGCCCTCGCCCTCTCTCTCCCCGCGGGGAGGGAGCGGTGTAAGATACCCGCCCGCATGGTCCAAGGCCTGGTCGCCCTCCTTCTTGCTGCCAGCTCGACCCGTCCTTTCCCTGAGGAGCGGCTCCTCCTGGATCGTCGCCTCGAGACCCTGCGCCGGATACTCCCCGACGGCCCGAATCTCGCGACCGACGCGGCGCTCGTGAAGGACCTGGCCGAGGGAGCCAAGCTGGCCCGGGTGGAGGTGCAGTCGCGTCCGCCCCAGGAGACCGGGATCCGGGGCGATGTCGTCGTGGAGCTGTCCGCGCAAGGGCGTTTTGGGGACGTGGACCGGTTCTTCCGTCAGGTCGCCTTGTCCCCTCGCCTTCCGGACGTGGAGAGCCTCACGATTTCCGCCACCTCCGAGGGCATCGTGCGGCTGGCGGCCGTCCTGCGACTCCCCTATCGGCCACTGAAGGCGCCCCTCCCCCCCCCGCCGGACGGACTCCGCTCGCGGCTCAACGGGGTCGCCCGGCCCGCGGCCGACGCCTTTCTCCGGGACCAGGCCCTGGCCCTGGCCAAATCCGAGACCGTCGCCGCCCTCCGCCGCACCCGCCGCAACCCGCGGCTGTTTCTCTCCGAGCTCGCGGTCGTGGTGCGGGACCGCCCGGTGGTCCTTACCCACGCCGCCCTGAGCGACGAGTTCGTGGTGCGGGGCTTGACCGTGGGGGAGGGTTCCGTGCGGGGCCTCGAGACGAGGTTCGAGCGCGGCTTCTTCCGGATCTCCGACTTTCTGGTGGCGCGGCAGGCTGCGTGCCATCGCTTCGAGGTACGGGGCAAGAGCCCGGTGGCGGGGGTGGAGGCGGAACTTCCCTTTCCTGCGGAGGACCCCTTCGACCAAGACGAAACCCCTTGCCGGGTGGACCGGGACCAGGCCCGCAGCATCGTCCTGAAGGGGCCGACGGGCAAAATCTCGGGCAAAGGAACCCTGAGCCTCCGTCTGCGCGACGTGGACCTGGCCGACGTCTTCCGCGTCCTTCACCTCGTCACCTCCCAGGCCTTCATCGTGGACGGGGACGTGACGGGGCGGGTGAGCCTGGACTTCACGCGCTTGACCCTCGATGAGGCACTCACCGCGCTCACGAAGTCTGGTCTGGACCTGTCCATCTCCGAGCCGGGCCTCCTGCGGCGCGTCTCCGCGGTCCGCGGAACGCTACCCTCGCTTCCGACCACAGGCGGCTCGCCGGCCGCGAGCTTTGCCCTGAAGCGCGCGGAAGTTCGAGACATCCTGGCCGTGATGACGGACATGGATGCCGGCCTGGCCGCCCTCGGGCCGCAGGGCTTCCTCGGCCGCGTGAGCCTCTGGGCGAAGGACCTGCCCGTGGCTAGCCTGAGGGCAGCGGTGTTGGACGCGGTGGGGCTGACGGAGCGGACGGAGGAGGGCCGACGGATCCTGACCCGGCGGGCGGGCTCCGAGGAAGCGGTCTTCCCGGTGGCGGGGACGCCTCCCGAGCGACGTCTCGTGCTGCGGCCGAAGGACCTGGCCGTATTGGAGTTCGAGCTGGCCGGGGTGGCCTCCGCGGGGGAAGCCTGGACGGCTTACGCCTACTCGCCTACCGGAGCCCTGAACGCCTACCGCGCGGGAGACGCCTTGGCCGACGGGGTCATCAAGTCGGTGGATTCGACCGACATCGTTATTGACACCGACGAGGGTCCCCTGCGTCTCCCCATCGTGCCCCTGCTGAAGTAGGCCAGGCAAAAAGACCCGGGAGCCTCAAGCTCCCGGGTCATGAACGGGGCATGCTGCCCTGCGCACCACAGGGTGCGCCGTTCGTTTTCGCTTTGATCGTGGGCTCCTAAGGCCCTGCGGTGCCCGGCGGACTGCCGTCAAATTCCATAGGCACCTCCTCAAACGGCCGAAGAACCGTACTTTGCAAACGGCCACGAGACGCCGGTCACAAGCCATCAAGAGCGGCACCCGAGGCGGTCTCGCTCGCCTGCCCCCTCCTTCGGGCCGGGGCACCGATCTCCATTCAAAGATCGCGCGCAGGGCAGCGGCTGTCAAGAGAAAATTTCCCGGACGGCACATTTGACACAACAACTGCATGCTCTCGCAGGTTTGTTCTTGACATTCACGGACGTCACTTGATACTCATTCGCCGCTCGAGACCCTCTCGCCATTCGAGCGCTGGGTGAGCACGTGTGGAACGACCCCGGTAACTAATCGCTGTCTATCTTCACAGAAGAGAACAAGCTGGCGCTCCCATTTTCGCTGCGCGGAAGGCTCGACCTCCCTTTGGGACGAGCCAGTTGTTGAGGAGGAAAAATGAAACACCCAACGCGAAGCTGGCTAAGAACCGCGGCCTTTGGGCCGGGCGCAGTCCTATCGTTGTGCCTGGCCAGCTTGGGGCTGGGCGCGGGAACTGGGTCCGCCCAGACCCTTCAGCAGCGGCTGAACGTCGTCTCCGCCCGCATGAAGCAACTTAGGGACCTATCGGCGCGCTTGGACGAGTCCACGAAAGGGAAGCTCTCGAGCGGCGCCCAGCACCTCCTCCGGATGGCGACGACCTGGGACCAGATTGAACCGGTGCTCGCCCGGAGCGCCGGGAGCCTCAACGCTCCTCTGCTTGGGCGATCCCTTCATCCTTCGGGGGCCCTCGGGCAGGGTGCGGTGTCAGACCCCGGCACGGACCTGTCCTTCAGCCGGATGGGGGGCTTTACCCAGAGCGAGACCTCGACCGCGTGGTGCGGAAGCCATGTCTTGGTGGCCTACAATGACTCGGGAAGCTTCCTCGAGACCTTCCCCATTCCCGGGATCGGCCAATCCTTCAACGGCTACTCGCTCTCCACGGATGGTGGACGCTCGTTTACGGACCTCGGGTTCTTGAACCCCGGGCAGGACCTCTCCAATTCCCTCGGCGGCGACCCGGTCGCGGTGTGCACCGACGAGAACACTTTCTATCAGTCGTCGATCTTCCAATTTTTGTTCTCGACCGGCGTCTCCGTCTCTAAGTCGACCGACGGAGGACGGACCTTCGCCGATCCCGTGGTACCGGTACTGAAGGATGGTGCCACGCACTTCATCGACAAGCCCTGGATGGCCACCGATCCCTCGAACCCGGCGAGGCTTTACGTCACCTATACCGACGTCGACAGCACGGGTTTCTTCGGCGGGCCCGCGCTCTGCCCCGGGACCCTACGACTCGGAATCGAGCTCGTCCGCTCGACCGACGGAGGAGCTACCTGGAGCGCTCCCACCGTCGTCGACAATGGCTGTTTCCCGAACCGGGACCAGGGCTCCAACGTCGCCGTGGACCGCGCGGGCAACGTCTATGTCGCGTGGGAGCAGCTCCCCGCTTTCAGTCCCACCAACGAGATCGACATTGCCAAGTCGACCGACGGGGGGGCGACCTTCGCGCCCAAGAGCACGGTCGCCACCGTGACCATTGTCGGGAGCAACTTCTTCGGCCTGCTCCAGGGGGGTTTCCGCAACAACGAGTTCCCGAGCCTCGCCATAGACCTGTCGCACGGGGGCACGAGCCCGCTCTACATCTCCTGGAACGATGGGCGGTTCGGGGTCACACCCGACGGCTTTCCACCGTTTTTCAGCGGCGTCACCTATAACTTTGGCGACGCTCTCGTCAGCCGCTCCGACGACGGGGGCAAATCCTGGTCGAGCCCGGTGAAGGTCAACAGCGATACCTCTCCCGCCGACCATTTCCTGCCGGGGGTCGCCGTGGACCCCAACGGTACGGTCGGCGTGTGCTTTTATGACCGGCATCGCGACCCCACGAACTTTTTCATCGATCGCGAATGCGCCCGTTCCAACGACGGAGGGCAGACATGGACGAGTCACCGGGTCACGAAGAGAAGCTTCGCCCCCAGCATCGCGGGCGACCTGCTCATCAACTCCGTCTACATGGGCGACTACGACGGCCTGGCCGCAGACACGACCGGGGGGTCGAGGGGATTCCTCGGGGCTTACGGTGACAACTCCCGCGGTAATCCGGACGTTAAGATCTCGAAACGCTTCGGCACGGAAGACAGCGACGACGGCGACGACAACTGATTCCGTCGGAGGATAGGCAGGGGAATCGTCCACCTAAGAGCGGCCGCTGCCGCCGCCGCCGCGTCGGGAGGCGGCGGTTCTCAGCTCGGCCCGGGGAGAGGTCGGAGGTGTCCCCGGGGACGCCCCGGGGGTTGACCGGGCCCGTTTCCCGCGCCTCTAGGGCACGCTGCGCCCCTCCGAGAGACGACTCCTGCTGGAGGCGCCGGGGCAAGATCGAAGGTCCCGTCCTCTCTCTGGTGCGAAAGCGCCTAGGGATGTGCTCGCCGGGACGGCGGCGCTACTTGACTTCCCAAGTGTCGCCCGCGCGGAGCAACGAGGCGAGGTCGCCCTTGCCCTTCTTCGCGATCACCTGCCGCACTTGATCGTTCATGGAGGTCTCGTAGGCGGGAGCGTCCACCGCCCGCAGGACGCCCAGGGGGGTGGGGAAACCGGGAGTCCCGTCCATCCGTGAGAGGAGGAAGCCGAAGGCAGGCTTGGGGTGGTGCTCGTCGTGAACGAGGAGGTCCTTCTCGGTGACACCATTCCCGAGGGCCACGACCTCGAGGTTGAGGCCGTTCATCCGGATTCCCTGGTCATGGTTCTTGCCGAAGATCAGGGGTTGACCGTGCTCGAGCTGGATCGTGTGGTCGTCCCGGAGGTCCTTCTCGGTGAGGTTTTCCCAGGCCCCGTCGTTGAAGATGTTGCAGTTCTGCAGAATCTCCACGAAAGCCGTTCCTTTGTGGGCGGCCGCCCTCTTGAGCGTGGCCTTGAGGTGCCCCTGGAAGATGTCCACCGAGCGCGCGACGAACGTGGCCTCCGCCCCCAGGGCCAGGGAGAGGGGGTTGAAGGGGCGGTCGAGGGAGCCGTAGGGCGTGGACTTCGCCTTCTTCCCCATCTCCGAGGTCGGGGAGTACTGACCCTTGGTGAGCCCATAGATCCGGTTGTTGAAGAGGAGGACCTTCAAGCCCACGTTCCTTCGCAGCATGTGGATAAAGTGGTTGCCGCCGATGCTGAGGGCGTCCCCATCCCCGGTGGCGATCCACACCTCGAGTTCGGGCCGCGAGATCTTGAGACCGGTGGCCACCGCGGGGGCCCGGCCATGGATGGTGTGGAATCCATAGGTGTTCATGTAGTAGGGAAAGCGGCTGGAACAACCGATCCCGGACACCACCACGAACTTCTCGCGGGGGATCCCGAGCTCGGGGAAGATCGACTGCACGGCGGAGAGAATCGCGTAGTCCCCGCAGCCGGGGCACCACCGAACCTCCTGATCCGTCTGGAAATCCTTTTTGCTGTAGGCGGGCAGGGTCGCGGTCACTGCAGAACCTCCTCGATCTTGGCTTCGATCTCCGCCTGCTTGAAGGGCTTCCCTTGGATCTTGTTGAAACCCTCGGCGTCCACTAGGTACTTGGCTCGGAGCAACCACACGAGCTGCCCCATGTTCATCTCCGGAACCACGACCCTCTTGTAGCGCTTCAGCACGGAACCGAGGTTTCGGGGCAACGGATTCAAATGGCGCAGGTGCACGTGTCCGAGCCTCCGCTTCTTCTCCCGCTGGGCGCGGAGGGCGGCGGTGATGGGTCCGTAGGTGGATCCCCAGCCCACGAGCAGGAGGTCGCCGTCGGGGTCGCCGGCGGGAACAACATCCGGCACCTCCTGGGCGATGGCCTCCACCTTGGCCGCCCGCAAGCGCACCATTCGCTCGTGGTTCAGGGGCTCGTAGTTGACGTTGCCGGTTCCGTCCTGCTTCTCGAGGCCCCCAATGCGGTGCTCGAGGCCGGGGGTGCCCGGCACCGCCCAGGGCCGGGCCAGCGTCTCGGGGTTCCGCAAGTAGGGCATGAAGCCATCGGGGTCGGTGCGGAACTTGACGGGAATATCCGGCAGTTCCCGGAGGTCGGGGATCTTCCAGGGCTCGGCCCCGTTGGCGAGATAGCCGTCGGAAAGCACGATGACAGGCACCATGTACTTGATGGCGATGCGGCTGGCCTCGAGCGCGACCCAGAAGCAGTCGCCGGGGGTGGCCGCGGCCAGCACGGGGATGGGGGCTTCGGAGTTGCGACCGAAAAGGGCCTGGAGGAGGTCGGCCTGCTCGGTCTTGGTGGGGAGCCCGGTGGAGGGACCCCCGCGCTGGATGTCGCAGATCACCAGCGGAAGCTCGACCGCGATGGCCAGGCCCATGGCCTCCGTCTTCAAGGCCATGCCCGGCCCCGAGGTGGTCGTGAGGCCGAGGGCCCCCCCGTAGGCGGCGCCGATGACAGAGGTGATGGCTGCGATTTCGTCCTCAGCCTGGAAGGTGATCACCCCGAACTCCTTGAACATCGAGAGTTCGTGGAGGATGTCAGAGGCGGGGGTGATGGGATAGGAGCCCTGGAAGAGGGGGATGCCCGCCTTCTGCGAAGCGGCCACGAAACCGAGGGCGAGGGCCGTGTTGCCGCTGATGTTGCGGTAAACGCCCGGGGCCAGTCGGGCGGGGGGAATCTCGTAACTGACCTGGAAGGCCTCGGTGGCGTCGCAGTAGGCGTAGCCCGCCTTCATGGCCAGCTTGTTGGCCTCGGCCAGGACCGGCTTCTTCGCGAACTTCTCGTCTAGCCACTTGTAGGTGGCCTCCATAGACCGGTTGTAGAGCCAGTAGCACATGCCGAGCGCGAAGAAGTTCTTGCAACGGTCCATGCTCTTGGCGTCCAAGCCCAGGTCGCGGAGGGCCAGGCGGGTGAGCTTGGTGAGCTCCACCGGGAAGAGGCGGTAGCCCTCGAGGGAATGGTCCTCGAGCGGGTTGGACGTCATCTGCGCCTTCTTGAGGTCGGTCTCCTTGAAGTTGTCGACGTTGAGGATGAGGATCCCCCCCGTGCGCAGGTCGGCCAGGTTGGTCTTGAGGGCGGCCGGGTTCATAGCCACCAGCACGTCCACCGCATCCCCGGGGGTGAAGACGTCGGTGGCGGCAAAGTTGACCTGGAAGCCGGAGACCCCGGGCAGGGTACCCGCGGGGGCGCGGATTTCCGCCGGGAAGTCGGGGAACGTCGCCAAGTCGTTGCCGAAGAGGGCAGCGGTGTTTGTGAACTGGCTCCCCGTGATCTGCATGCCGTCGCCGGAGTCGCCCACGAAGCGAATGACGGCCCGCTCCCGGACCTCGCGCCTTCGGGGAGGGGCTTCGGTTGTCGCCATTGGCTAACCCTTACCTCGTCGTTTGGGAGGCCGCCTCGCGACCCCCGGGGAAGAGCCGACAAATGGATATTATAGCGCAGTGCAGGGCGGGGGCTCCCGGCGCACGACGCCGCGCCCCCATCAGTCCCAGAGGGCCTCCCTCACGATCGCTTCCTGCTCCTGCAAGTGGACCCTGTGCGAGCCCGGCGCGGGGCTGGCGCTGGCCACCCGGCCCACGTAGCGGGGCACACGCCGGCCCGGATCGGCGATCTCGCCGTCCAGGAACGACTCGCGCACGAACCGCCAGGCCCCCATGTTGCGCGGCTCCTCTTGCGCCCAAACCAGGTCCGCGGAGAGCGAGTAGCGACTGAGGGCCCGCAAGAGCTCCCGGGCCGGGAAGGGGTAGAACTGCTCCTGCCGCAGGAGGGCCACCTGGTCTGCCTTTCGCTCCTCGCGCGCCTTGAGCAAATCGTAATAGAGCTTGCCGCTGGTCAAGATCACGCGCCGGATGCGGGCGGGGTCGGCGGCTTCGTCCTCGAGGATGGGCGCGAAAGCGCCTCCCGCCAGATCGGTGAGCTCGGAGAGGCAGCGGGGGTGGCGCAGCAGGCTCTTGGGGGTCATGACCACGAGCGGCTTCTCCACGGCGTCGCGCCCCTGCCGGCGCAGGAGGTGGAAGTAGGAGGCGGGCGTGGACGGATAGCAGACCCTCATGTTGTCCTCGGCGCAGAGGGTCAGGAAGCGCTCTATGCGGGCGCTCGAGTGCTCGGGCCCCTGGCCCTCGTAGCCGTGGGGCAGAAGCAACGTGAGGCCGGTGGGCTGCCCCCACTTGGTCTCGGAACCGGCTAGGAACTGGTCGATGATGACCTGGGCCCCGTTCATGAAGTCGCCGAACTGGGCCTCCCACATGACGAGGGCGTGATGCTCGGCCACCGAATAGCCGAACTCGAAGCCCATGACCGCGGCCTCGGAGAGGAGGCTGTCGTACACCTCGAAACGCGCGCCCGCGGGGGCGAGCGCGTTCAGGGCGACGTACTCCTTGCCGTCGCGCACGTCGTAGAGGATGGCGTGGCGCTGACTGAACGTGCCTCGGCCCGAGTCCTGGCCGGACAGCCGCACCGAGATCCCTTCTAGGAGCAGGGTGCCGAAGGCGAGGGCCTCCGCCGTCGCCCAGTCCACCTGTCCCCGACCCTCCGCCAGCTCCGCCCGCTTCCGGATGTGGGGGATGAGCTTGGGGTGGACCTCGAAGCCTTCGGGTAACGAGCCTAGGACCTTGAGGGCGGCCCGCAGCCGCGCCCACATGGCGCCCGCGTCCACCGGGGACGGTTCCACGCCGGGCCTCTTGGCGATCCGGGCCAAGGGCCCGCTCTCCCCCTCCCGTTGCATCTGGGCTTTTTTGTCTTCCCAGAGGGCGTCCAGTTCCTCACGCGTGACCAGCCCCGAACGGACCATCTGCTCGGCATAGAGCTGCGCCACCGAGGGGTGGCTCTTGATCCGGGCGTACATCAAGGGTTGGGTGTAGCTGGGCTCGTCGCCTTCGTTGTGACCCCAGCGACGGTATCCCACGACATCGACGACCACGTCCTTCTTGAAGCGCTGTCGGTACTCCAGGGCCAGACCCGCCACGTACACCACCGCCTCCGGGTCGTCGCCGTTGACGTGGAAGGCAGGGGCATGGACCATCTTGGCCACGTCCGTGCAGTACGTGGAGGAGCGAGCGTCCTCGGGGAGGGTGGTGAAGCCGATCTGGTTGTTCACCACCACGTGGATGGTGCCCCCCGTGCGGTAGCCATGCAGGCCGGCCAGGTTGAGGGTCTCGGCCACGATCCCTTGTCCGGCGAAGGCGGCGTCGCCGTGCAGCAAGATGGGAATGACCTGCGATCGCTGGCCGTCCCCCAGCGCATCCTGCTTGGCGCGCACCATCCCCTCCACGACGGGGTTCACCCACTCCAGATGGCTGGGGTTGGGGGCCACGGTCAGGGTCAGGGTCTCCCCGGTGTCCGCGTGATGTTGCCCGGTGGCGCCCAAGTGGTACTTGACGTCCCCCGAGCCCTGGGTGGAGTCCGGGTCCACGTTGCCCTCGAACTCCGCGAAGATTTGGGCCAAGGGCTTGCCGACCGTGTTGGCGAGGACGTTCAGGCGCCCGCGGTGGGACATGCCGATCACGACCTCGCGCACGCCCTGCTGGGCGGCGTCGTTCAAGATGCGGTCCAGAAGGGGAATCAGGGCCTCCCCCCCCTCCAGCGAGAAGCGCTTGTGCCCAATGAACTTCGCGTGCAGGAAGCGCTCGAAGCTCTCCGCCTCCACCAGCTTCTCGAGCACGCGCCGTTTGCTCCCCGCGTCCAAGGCGGGGTAGTTGCGGGTGGACTCCATCCGCTGCTGGAGCCACTCCTTGCGCTCGGGGTCGGCGATGTACATGTACTCCACGCCGATCGTCCCGCAGTAGGTGTCCCGCAAGACCTCCAGGATTTCGCGCAGGCTGGCTTTGTCCTTGCCGCTCAGCCCGTTGGTGATGAACTCGCGGTCCAGGTCCCAGAGGGTGAGGCCGTAGGTGGCGGGATCGAGGTCCTTGTGGGGGGCACGCTTTGAGTCGAGGGGGTCGAGATCGGCGACGAGGTGCCCGCGCACACGGTAGTTGTGGATGAGCTGCAGGACCTTGGCCTGCTTCTCCACCTCCTCCCGGCTGCCCGCCGGCCCGCCGAGCCCGGGAGCGGTGTCGATCTCCCAATGCATCGGCCGGTGGGGCACGCCCAAGTCCTCGAAGATGCGCTCGTAGAAGCCGTCGCCGCCCTTGAGGAGCTCCTCCATGCGCGAGAGGAAGAGCCCAGACTCCGCCCCCTGTATGATCCGGTGATCGTAGGTCGAGGTCACGGTCATGACTTTGCTGATCCCGAGCAGAGAGAGCGTGCGGGGAGCCATGGAGCGGTACTCGGCAGGGTAGTCGAGAGCGCCGGTGGCGATGATCAGGCCCTGGCCGGGCATGAGGCGGGGCGCAGACGAGGTCGTCCCCACCGTGCCGGGGTTGGTGAGGGAGAGGGTGGTGCCGATGAAGTCGTCGGGGGATATCGTCCCCTGGCGGGCTCGGGCCACAAGGTCATCAAAGGCCTTGAGGAAGGCGGCAAAGTCCATTCGCCCCGCGTCCTTGAGGTTGGGAACGAGGAGCGTGCGCGTGCTGTCCTTGCGCAGCACGTCCACCGCGATGCCCAGGCGCACGGCGTCGCGCTGGATGCGGTGGGGCTGACCCTCGAGCTCCGCGTAGGCGTCGTTCAGGCGGGGGAAGGCATCGAGGCCCCGCAGAATGGCCCAAGCCACCAGGTGGGTGAAGCTGACCTTGCCCGCCCCCGCGGCCTCGCGGTGCTTGTTGAGGATGCGCCGATTCTCCTCCAGGGTCCGGACGGGGAGGGTCCGGATGGAGGTGGCGGTGGGGACCTGGAGGCTGGCCTCCATGTTCTCCACGATGCGGACTGCGCCCCCCCGGATGGGCTGGGCGATGTCGCCGGGCAGGATGGCGGGAATGGCTACCGCCTTCGATCGCGGCCCCCCCGCCAGGGCCGCTCCCGGGCGGCGGACGAGGGAGGAGCGCTCGGGGGCGGCCGGGGGGACGATCACGGTCACGGGCGCGGGCTCCCCTTCCGGCTTCACGCCCAGAGCCTTATCGAAGTACTCCCGCCAGCTCGGGTCTACGGAGTGGCGGTCGTGCCGGTATTGCTCCAGCACGTCGAGGGCGAAGACGTAGTTGCCGCCGAAATCGCTGATCAACGAATCCAGGAGCGGATCGGCGGGCGCGGTGCTCATCGTCCTCCCCGCGTGAGTCTAGTCCGGCGTCGCGGGATGGAGCAACTCACGCGACGGGCGCACGAATGCCGCTCGCACAGGGGGAGGCATGGGGGAACCCGCGCCCCGCACCGACTTCCACAGGATTTCGTTCATCTCGCGCATGGGGATCCGGTCCGCGTCCTCGAAGTCCATGGCCGAAGACGCGGCCGCGCCGTAGGCGGAGGCCTCGTTCCGCTCCTCTAAGGAGATGCGGGGGGGCAGGTGGGCGAAGGGCTTGAGGTCAGGAGACTCCGTGAAGGCGGCATACCAGGGAGTAGCGGAGGCATCGTACTGGCTCAGGGGCTGCAGGCCCAAGATTAGCTCGATCGTGCGCAGCATCCCCGAGGTGGTGTAAAGCGTGCTGTCCAGGGCGCCCCGCCGGGCGTAGGGGCTGGCCAAAAGGGCCACCGAGCGGTGGGCATCGACGTGATCCGGCCCGTTCTGGGCGTCGTCCTCGATCACGAAGATAGCGGACTCCTTCCAGAAGCGGCTCTCCGAGATGGCTTCCACCAACCGGCCCAGGGCCAAGTCGTTCTCCGCAATCATGGCCCGGGGGGTCGGGAATCCCGGCTTGGTGCCCCCGGTGTGGTCGTTGCCAAGACGGATGATGGACAGTTGGGGCAGGCCACCCTCCCTCTCGAAGCGGTGGAGTTCCTGGAGCCACACGTCCACCCGTCGGTTGTCCGGGATCTTCAGATCCCAGGGGGGATAGTCCGGGCTGACGAGGCCGGCCAAGCCGGGCACGTTGGCTTCGACCGGGCCCTTCCCGGAGTCGGTCTCCATTTCGTCTCCGCGGTGCGCGAACTCGCCGTAGCTGCGGACGCTCACCCCCGCCCGCCGGGCCGCGTCCCAGAGGTAACCCAGGGGGGGGGCTGCGACGTTGCCGTACGCGTTGCGCACCCCCCTCCCTCCCTCCGTCAGGTAGGAACCGCCCCGGTGGGCGTAGTTCATGGGCCAGGTCTTCTCGATGAAATCGGTGGCATAGGCCCCCATCGAAAAGGCGTGGCCATCCGCGCTCACCTCGGCGTCCACGTAGAAGTTGTCGAGGAGCACGAACTCGCGGGCCAGGGCGTGGGCGTTGGGCGTGACCTCCTCCCCGAAAAGGCAGATGTTGGGGTCCCCGTTACCCAACCCCAGATCGCCGAGGATCTGGTCGTAGCTCCGGTTCTCCCGGATGAGGTAGAAGACGTGCTTGATGGGCGAGGCCTCCCCCACCCGGCGGGGGATCGGAGAGTGCTCCGGCGCCTGGGCCGGGGCGAGGCGCGTGGTGTCCGTGTAGGGGGTGAGGGAGTAGACCTTCTTGGTGAAGGCGGCTAGGGCGGCGGGGTCGGGCATAGGCAGGATGGAAAGCGTGCCCTGCAAAATCTGCCCGATATAGAAAGGGTCGTGGGGGCCGTGCGGGTTGGCCATCGAGGTAAGGCCCTTGCCGCTCAGGATGAAGACCCGGCTCCCGTCTCCGCTGAAGCGGGCGGCGGTGGGATACCAGCCGGTGGGGATGAAGCCCCGTACCTCGCTGTCTCCCGGCCGCGAGACGTCCACCACCGCGAGCGCGTTGTTGTCCGCGTTGGCCACGAGCAGGGTCTTTCCATCCGGCGACAACCCCAGGCCGTTGGGCGTGCTCCCCGGGGGGGCTTGGGGGTAGAGGGCGACGGATATCTGTTCCAGGGCCTTGTTGGCCACGAGGTCCACCACCCAGACCGCGTTCGTGTTGGCACAGGCCACGAAAAGGCGCGTGCCGTCCCGAGAGAGGGCCATCGCGCTCGGATGCTCGCCCACCGGGATCTCCCCGCGAGTGGCGAGGGTCGTGGAATCGAGAAGCAGGATCCTTGCTCCGCCCCAGAGGGAGACAAAGAGTGTCCGGCCGTCGCGGGAGAGGAGCGAGGTGTACGGTTCGGCGGGAAGGCTCACCGTTCGGGTCACCACGCCCCGCGCCAGGTCCACTGCGCTCAGCGAATCCCCCAAGACCTGGAGCGCGAAGATCCGCGAGCCGTCCGAGCTCGCGGCCAGACCGCCCACGAAGCTCTCTTTGTCGCGCTTTTGAAGGGTAACGGTCCGGCCCAGCCGGAGTTTCCCTTTCGAAAAGAGGAGCTCCAGGATCGTGCCGTCCCCGCCCCCGGACGCGTAGAGCCGCTGGCCGTCCGGGTGCCAAGCCAGGCCGAGCCAAGCGTTCGGGATGGGCACGCGCTGGGTCACCTGGAGTTGTTTCAGGTCCACGACACTCAGGATCGGCTTCGCATACCCGTCGTTGGTGACGACGAGGTATCGGCCATCGCTCGACTCCACCATCTCCATCGGAAGGTCGCCGAGGGGGATGTGCTGCCCGGCGGGAGCGATCTTCCAGCCGTTGGGCAGGAGAACTGTGCCGCCGCCTTCGTGGCCAGGCCGCTGGGACTGATCCGCGGCGGTCGGTGAGCCCAGGGGTCCCGCAGCGGTGAGGGCCGCTAGGACCCCAACTCCCCAGATTTCAAGGACTACTCTCATCCCCACAATTTGCCCCCTGCGGTTGACGCACAGCCGACATGGCAAAATCGCCGCCGATTCTGTAACACTAATCCGTTGAAAACAAGCTATTTGTGAACGTTGTCTTGCTTTAATGGAACATTCCTCTGATACTTAACGTTGTTCAGTTCAGGACCGTTGATAACCTAGCAGGAGTGAGGATGGGCATCGTTGAGAGGCGGGAGCGGGAGCGGGAGGAGGTGCGGCGGAAAATCCTCGACGCCGCTCACGAACTCTTCGCAAGCGAAGGCTACGACCGGGTCACGATGCGTCGCGTCGCAGAGGCCATAGAGTACTCCCCCACCACGATCTACAACCACTTCGAGGACAAGGACGACCTCGTGAACGCCCTCTGCGAGGAGGATTTCAGCAAGCTCCTCGCCCTCTTCGAGGGGCAGCCCCCCCCCGCGGACCCCGTGGAGTGGATCCGTCAGCTCGGCCGCGCCTACGCGACGTTTGGCCTGCAGAATCCCAACCACTACCGGTTCATGTTCATGACTCCCGCCAAGTTCGAGCGTGTCCCGCAGGCCAGCGCTTCGGGTGTGCAGTCCTTTAGCCTGTTCCGCTCGGCGGTGGAGAAGGCGATCACCGCCGGGCAGTTCCGGCCGGGTGACCCCCAGGCCCTGGCCCAAGTGCTGTGGGCGAGCCTCCATGGAGCGGTGGCCCTGCTGATCACCCTCCAGCCACAGCACTGGCCAGAGGGCGCGGCCGTTCCCGATCTAGTCGAGCGCGTGATCGAGAACGGGATCCGGGGCTTGGTCGCCCGTCCGGCCCGGGACTGAAGGCCATGGTCTCCCTCGCCCGCAAGAACCTCTTCCACGATCGGCTCCGCTTCGTGATCACGGTGGCGGGCGTGGCCTTCGCGGTGACCCTGGTGCTGGTGCAGGTGGGCTTGTTCATGGGCCTGCTCGACAAGGCCACGGTGACCATCGAGCACGCGAACGCCGAAGTCTGGATCACCTCTCACAACACCCCCAACGTGGACTTCGCCCACACTTTCCCGGAGACAGCCGTGCTGCGCGCGCGCGGTGTTCCCGGGGTGGCGAGGGCGGAGAACCTGCTCATCCAGTTCATGAACATCCAGCTCCCTAACGGCGCGGAGGAAGGTGCCCTCGTATACGCCATGAACGACTTCGAGGGGTGGAACCTCCCTTGGGAAGTCAACGAGGGCGACGTGCGGGACCTGAAGCGGGGAGCTTATATATTGATGGACCGTTCGGCCAGCCGCCGTTTCGGACCGTTCGCGGTGGGCGACTACCGGGAGATCCTGGGCAAGCGCTTCAAGATCATCGGCACGACCTCCGGGGCCGCGTCCTTCACGACCGCACCCATCGTCTTCATGGACTTCAAGAATGCCCAGGAGCTGCTCCAGACCGTGCAGGGCAAGACCCACTACGTCCTAGTCGGGCTGGAGCCGGGGGCCGACGCGGGGGCGGTGGCGGCGGAAATCCGAAGCCGGTTGCCCTTCAACGACGTCTACACGAAGGCCGCCTGGGCGGCGCGCTCTCGGGCTTACTGGGTGGTCTCTACCGGGTTGGGCATGAACATGGGCATCACCGTCTTCTTGGGGGTGCTGGTCGGTATCGTGATCGTGGCCCAGACCCTCTACACCTCGGCCGTGGAGCACGTGAAGGAGTTCGGGACCGTGAAAGCGATCGGCGGCTCGAACTGGGACATCTACCGAATCTTGGGGGAGCAGGCCGTGATCGCAGCCGTGGTGGGCTTCGTCCTAGGAGGGACGATGTCGCTAGCCATGCGCCCCCTGCTGGCCAGACTCTACCTCAACGTCATGGTGTCGCCCCGCTTTGCGCTTGCGGTTTTCGCGGGCACCGTGCTCATGTGCCTGGGAGCGGCCATGCTCTCCTTCCGGCGGGTCGCGACCATCGATCCCGCCCTCGTTTTTCGCGCTTGAAGGCGTCGGGAGGTCCCATGAACGACACGGTGCTGGCCGCGCAGGACGTGGTCAAGGTCTTCGAAGAGGGGGCCCAGAAAGTGGAGGTGCTGCGGGGCGTCTCCCTGGAGGTGAGCGCGGGCGAGGTGGTGGCCCTGGAAGGACCGTCCGGCTCCGGCAAGACCACTCTGCTCTCGATCATGGGCTGCATCCTCACCGCGACCTCGGGCCGGGTGACGGTGGCGGGCCGGGCCGTGGACCCGCAACGGCCCGACCTTCTGCGCGAGGTGCGGCGTCGCTCCATTGGCTTCGTCTTCCAGCAGTACAACCTCTTCCCGGCCCTCACCGCCCTCGAGAACGTGGAGTACTCGCTCAACGTCAAGGGCGTCCGGGGCGGGGCGGCGCAGGCCGAGGCGCGGCGCGTGCTGGAGCGGGTGGGCCTGGGCGACCGGCTGCACTTCCTTCCCCGCGACCTTTCGGGCGGGCAGAAGCAGCGGGTGGCGATCGCGCGGGCCCTGGCCGGGTCGCCCCGGGTCATCCTCGCCGACGAGCCCACCGCCAACCTGGACAGCGCGGTGGGCGTGCAGGTCCTGGAGCTGTTCCGGGACCTCGCCAAGACGGAGTCGAGGGGGCTTTTGGTCGTCACCCACGACCCCAAGGTACGCGCGGTGGCGGACCGGGTGGTGGGGATTCGGGACGGTCGGTTAGCGGCGTGAAGGCCGCGGTGGCGAGCGGGGCTCGACGTGCGGGGGCGGGGAGATCGGAGTCATGAGAATGAGAACGCTGGCCTTGAGTGGAATCGTGGGCGCGGTGCTGATCGTGACCGCGGGATGGCAGGCGCGGGGCGCCGCCCCCGCCGCGCCGGCCGCCGTGGGCGCCCCCGCCGCCGCCCGCGTGGTGGCGGCCGAGGGTCGGGTGGTCGCCTACCCCGGGGCCGAGGTCAAGGTGGGGGCCGAGCGGCCCGGCCGCCTGGTGCGGGTCGTCGTTCAAGAGGGCCAGACCGTCCACCGCGGTGACCTCCTGGCGGAGATCGAGTCCGAGGAACTGAGGGCCTCGCTGGCCGAGGCGCGGGCCCACGTTGCGGAGACGGAGGCGGAGGCCCGTCTGGCCGACCTTGCCCGCGAACGGCGCCGCCAGCTCTTCCAGGAGAAGATCGTGGCCGTGCACGACCTGGATCAGGCCACGCGAGACCTGGAGATCGCCCAGGCCCGGCGGGACACGGCCGGCGCCACCGTGGCCCGTTACGAGGCCCAGCTCCGCAAGTCCCGGATCCTGGCCCCCATCTCCGGCACCGTGACCCTGCGCAGGGTGGACGAGGGCCAAACCGTGGAGGCCGGCGACGCCGCCTTCACGATCGCGGACTTGAGCCGGCTGCGCGTCGAGGGCGAGGCCCACGAGGCCGACGCGGGGGCCATTGCCGTCGGGGCTCCGGTCATCATCAGCGCCGAGGGCTTTCCGGGTAGGGCCTGGCGGGGGCGCGTCGAGGAAGTCCCGGACTCGGTCACCCTCCGTCGGCTCAAGCCCCAAGACCCGAGCCGCCCCACCGACACCCGGATCCTGGCCGTTAAGGTGGCGTTCTCGGAGCCCACCCCCCTGAAGCTCGGGACCACGGTGGAGCTCAAGATCGATCCGGCCCCCATTCCATGAAGGCGCCAGGGCCAGCGGCTCCGGTGGCCATCGGCTTGCCTTTCCTCTGGCGCCGCTTCCGGGCCACCCTCGCCCCCCGGCCGGGCGGGGCCCCCACCGTCCCCTACGACCGTGAGGCCCTCCTCAAGAACCCGGGCGTGACGTGGATCGGCCACGCCACCCTCCTCGTCCGCATGGACGGCGCGGGCTTTCTCACCGACCCCGTCTTCTCGGAGCGCGCGAGCCCCCTCTCCTTCGCGGGGCCGCGGCGGCTGGTGCCGCCGGGCGTGCCCCTGGGAGAGCTGCCCCCGCTGGCGTTCGCTCTGCTCTCCCACGACCATTACGACCACGCCGACCTGCCCTCTATCAAGGTCCTCGCCGCGCGCGGTCTCCGCTTCATCGTCCCCCGGGGGGTGGCCGAGCTCGTCGCTCGGGTGGGGGGAGAGGCGGTGGAGCTGGGCTGGTGGGACTCAGTCATGATTGGCGCCCTGCGCGTGACCTGCGTGCCCGCTCAGCACTTCTCGGGCCGCACCCTGACCGACCGCAACCGCCGACTCTGGGCAGGCTGGGTCGTGGCGGGTCCCACCCGCCGCTTTTATTTCGCCGGGGACACCGCCTACTTTCCGGGTTTCGCGGAGATCGGCCGTCGGCTGGGCCCGCTCCACTTGGCCGCCGTCCCCATCGGCGCCTACTCCCCCCGCGAGATCATGAGCCCGGTCCACACCACGCCCGAGGAGGGCCTGCAAGCGGCGCTCGACGCCGGGGCGGAGCGCGTCCTGGGCATGCACTTCGGCACCTTCGACCTGGCTGACGAGCCTCTGGATGAGCCGCCCCGTCGCTTCCTGGCCGAGGCCGCGCGCCGCGAGTTGGGCGAGCGCGCCTTCGTGCTCAAGGTGGGCGAGACACGGGGCTTCTGATCCGCCCTCCCCGGTGGGTCGGCGGCCGCCCGAACGACGGATACCCCCGCCCCCGGCCTGGGGACGCTCCCCTCTCCGCGAGAAGGCGAGGCCAGCCCCGGACCGGGGGTACGGGAGGGCGCGTGGTATCATCCTTTTTCGGGAAGCGCGTGGCCTAGGCTTGGAATCCGGCGGTCGCCGGAGTTCGATGCGACCGCGGGGAGGCACCGCATGACGACTCTGCGCATCTCGGACCGTGGTCGGCAGATGCCGGCCTCCCCCATCCGCAAGCTGATGCCGCTGGCCGAGGAAGCCAAGCGCCGCGGCGTCCGCGTCTACCACTTGAACATCGGTCAGCCCGATCTGGAAACGCCCGCGCCCATGCGCGAGCGCCTGGAACGCGTCCCCCGGGTGTTGGCCTACACGCCGTCCGCGGGCACGCCGGAGTATCTGGCCTCGCTCCAGGCGTACTACCGCCGTCTGGGCGTTGCGCTCAGCGAAGGGGAGCTGGTCGCCACCACCGGGGGCAGCGAAGCCATCCTCTTCGCCCTCGTGGCTTGCGCGAACCAGAACGACGAGGCACTGCTCGTGGAGCCGTTCTATACCAACTATGCCGCCTTCGCGACCATGGCCGGGGTTCGCCTCCGGCCCCTCACCAGCAGCAGCGAGGACGGTTTCCACCTGCCCGCGCGAGAGGCCTGGGAGCAGGCCCTGACCCCGGCCACCCGCCTCGTCATCCTCTGCAACCCCAACAACCCCACGGGCACGGTGTACACCACCGAGGAGATGGAGGTGCTGGCCGAGTTCTGCCGTGATCACGGCCTCTTCCTGGTCGTGGACGAGGTGTACCGCGAGTTCGTTTACGACGGCCGCCGGCCCTTCAGTGCCCTCATGCTGCCCGGTTTCGCGGAGCAGGTGATCGTAGTGGACAGCCTCTCCAAGCGGTACAGCGCCTGCGGCATCCGCCTGGGGGCCCTAGCCACCCGCAACCGCGACGTCCACCAGGCCTGCGTGCGGATGGCGCAGGGGCGGCTCTCCGCCCCTGGCCTGGCCCAGCTCGTTGCATTGGGGGCCCAAGAGCTAGGCCCCGAGTATGCGCAGGAAGTGGTGGGGGAATACCAAGGCCGCCGGGATCTCCTCTTCCGCGCCCTCTCCGCGATTCCCGGGGTCTTCCTGCGCAAGCCGGAAGGGGCTTTCTATTTCGTGGCCCGTCTCCCCATCCGCGACAGCGAGGACTTCGCGGCCTGGATGCTCACGGATTTCCAGGAGGACGGAGCCACGGTGATGGTCGCCCCCGCCCCCGGCTTCTATGCCACCCCCGGCCTGGGTCGGGACGAAGTTCGGATCGCCTACGTTCTCAAGAAGAACGACCTCGAGGCGTGCGTGCGGATCCTGGCCTCCGGCCTCCGGGCCTACGCCAAGGCCCGCGGTCTGGCCCCGTCGCCAGCCCCCGCCGCCGTGACCTCTCCTAGCGGCCGGTGAAAGCCCGTCTCCGGTGCCCCTGGGCGGGGACCGATCCCCTCTACCTCGCCTACCACGATCGGGAGTGGGGCGTTCCCGAGCACGACGACAAACGGCTCTTCGAGATGCTGATCCTGGAGGGCGCCCAGGCCGGCCTGAGCTGGATCACCATCCTCCGAAAGCGCCCGCACTACCGGAGGGTTTTCGCCGGCTTCGACCCCCGCCTTGTGGCGCGCTTCGACCGGCGTCGGATCGCGGCCCTGCTCCGCGATCCCGGCATCGTCCGTAACCGCCGGAAGGTAGAGGCGACGGTGCAGAACGCAAAGGCCTTCCTGGCGATCGCGGCTGAGGAGGGAGGCTTCGACCGGTACCTGTGGCGGTTCGTGGGGGGGGAGCCCATCAGGAACCGCTGGGTCCGGATGGGCCAGGTGCCCGCGGAGACGGACGAGTCACGCGCCCTGAGCCGAGACCTCAAGAAGCGCGGCTTCGCTTTCGTGGGCCCCACCATCTGCTACGCCTTCATGCAGGCGGTGGGACTGGTCAACGACCACCTCACGGGCTGCTTCCGATACCGCCCGCTCCCCCGCCGAAGGCCTTAAGCCCGAGTCCAGACGCGGCCGCCCGGCCGAACGGCCTCGCGCCCCCCGCGGGCGCGGCCAAAGCGACGCCATGACCTCAGGGCTTTCCGGCGGCCTCCGGCAGGACCACGTAGGAGGTGCCCAGGTCCCGCGCCTTCTGGTCGAGTGCGGTGAGATCGGCGGACGCGATCCCCTTCCACTCGTCCTCGTACTGCTTCATCTCCCGGGCCAGCTCCGCATACATATCGCGCATCCCCTGGGTCGGAGCGCCGTCCGCGTCGTCCACCCACTCCAGGAGCGGGCTCAGCTTGGAGTAGAGCTTGGCCCCTCCCCGCTGGGCCAGGATGTCATAGGTGACCTGGGCCTTCGGATTGTGGAGCTTCTCCTCGAGGGCGTCGCACTTGCGGAGGAGGTCTCCCCCGGCCTGCACCAGAGCGGCCCCCCCTTTGTCCGCCTTCAGCAGCTCGTTCTTGGCCAGGATCTGCTCCCGGACCGACCGGATCTGGTGCACGATTCCGGTGAGCCGCGTGATGTCCCCGCGGAGGGCGAGGGCGAACTGGAGCTGCTCCTTGAGCTCGGCCGCGGGTACGGCCACCCGGGGGTCGGGGCGCACCTCAAAGGGGGTGGTGAGGCTCTGGCCGTCCACGATCAGCTTCGCGGTGTAGCCACCGGGCAGGGCCCAGGGGCCGATGGCCGGATTCCCGGCGTCGACCTTGGCCCCCCGGATCTTGACCGACCCCGCGTAGCGCAGGTCCCAAGTCACGCGCTGCACCCCGGGGTCGGTCGCGAGCACCACCGGCTTGCGGGGGCGGGCGGCGTCGGGGTCGTCTTCCTCTTCCTCGGGCGGCTCCTTCTTGCTGGAGAGCGTCCGGACCACGGCGCCGTCGGCATCCAGGACCTGGAGGGACAACTCCCCCGCCGGCTTCGCCTTCAGGTAGTAGGAGATGGCCACGCCCGCGGGCGGGTTCTCACCCGGGCCCTTGAGGTGGGAGGAGACCGGGCTGTGGGCACGCCAGCGGATGGCGGGGGGGACGGCGAAGAGGTGCGCGGCCTTGGCGGCGATCGGCGCCGACCACTCCCGGATGGGGGTGAGGTCATCGAAGATCCAGATCGAGCGGCCGTGGGTGCCCACCACGAGGTCGTCGCCCTTCACCACGAGGTCGTGCACGGCCACCGTGGGCAGGTTCAGCCTCAAAGGGGTCCAGGTGGCGCCGTCGTCGGGCGAGAACGAGACCCCGCGCTCGGTACCGAGGTAGAGGAGGCCCCTGCGCTTGGGGTCCTCCCGGACGGCATGGAGGTACACGTCAGGGGGGAGCGCGGCGGCCAGGCTTCGCCACGTCTTGCCAAAGTCCGTTGTCTGGTAGAGATAGGGCCTCGTGTCGTCCAGGCGGTGGGCGTCTGCGATCACGTAGGCGGTGGCGGCGTCGAAGGGTGAGGGCTCGATGAGGTCGATGGTGGCCCACTCCGGCAGACGGGGGATACCCGCGGTCACGTTCGTCCAGGTAGCCCCGCCGTCGCGCGTGACCTGGACCAGGCCGTCGTCGGTGCCCACCCAGATCAGCCCTTTCTGCCTCGGGGACTCCGCGATCGCGAAGATGGTGCAGTAGTACTCGACCCCCGTGTTGTCCCCCGTGATGGGGCCCCCCGACCATCTCTGTTTGCTCTTGTCGTTGCGGGTGAGGTCAGGGCTGACCGCCGTCCAGCTCTGGCCTCCGTCGCTGGTGCGGAAGAGCACGTTGCCGCCGTGGTAGACCACCTTGGGATCGTGGGGCGAGACGTGGATGGGGGCCGTCCACTGGAAGCGGTAGCGGCCGTCCTCCGCCCCGTGCCCGGACAGGTTGTTGGGGTAGGCGCTCACGGCGCGCACCTGCTGCGTGCGATGGTCGTAGCGCGAGATGAAGCCGAGGTATTCGCCCGCGTAGACCACGTTGGGATCGGAGGCATCGTGGGCGGTGTGGCCGGCCTCCCCCCCGCCCACGGCGTACCAGTCGCCGAGCGTGATGCCCCCCGAGGAGAGGCTGTTGCTGGGGCCGGAAGCGGTGCCCAGGTCCTGCATGGCTCCAGACACGCGGTAAGGCACCTGGTTGTCCACGGCCACGTGGTAGAACTGCGCGATGGGCAGGGGGGGCGCGTACCAGGTCTCCCCCCCGTTGGAGCTGATGTCGACTCCGCCGTCGTTGGCGGCGATGACGCGGCGGGGGTTGCGGGGATCGATCCACACGTCGTGGTGATCTCCGTGATGGAGCTCTTTCACTTTCTTGATGGTCTTGCCGCCGTCGATCGTCCTCAACATCGGCACCTGGGGGAACCAGACGACGTCGGGGTTGCCGGGATCCACGGAGAGGGTGGTGTAGTACCAAGCCCGCTGCCGGAGCGAGTGGTGTTCGCTCGCCAGCTTCCAGCTCTCGCCCCCGTCGTCGGACCGGAAGAGCCCGCCTTTCTCGGCCTCGATGAGCGCGTAGACACGGCGGCCATCGGAGGGGGCTACCGCCACGCCCACCTTGCCCCAGGGCCCTTCCGGCAGCCCCTTCTCCTTGAGCTGCCTCCACGTCTCACCCAGATCCCGCGACACGTAGAGGCCGCTGCCGGGGCCCCCGCTCGTCAACTCCCAGGGGCGACGCCGCGCCTGCCAGAGGCCCGCGAACACGATGTTCGGGTTCGAGGGGTCGAAAGCCACGTCGGAAGCGCCCGTGTCCGCATCCCTGGAAAGCACCCTCTGCCAGCTCTTCCCGCCGTCCCTCGTCCGGTACACGCCCCGCTCCGGGTTGGGCCCGAAGGGACGGCCGAGCACGGCGGCCAGGGCAAGATCCGGGTTGGTGGGATGAACGACGAGGGCGCCGATCTGACCCTCCTGTTTCCATACGTGGTTCCAGGTCTTGCCCGCGTCGACGGATTTGTAGATCCCATTGCCCATGGCCACGTTGCCGCGGATGTTGGCCTCTCCCGAGCCGACATAGATGATGTTGGGGTCCGAAGGAGCGACCGCGATGGAGCCGATGGAGGAGACCGGCTGCTCATCGAAGACCGGCTTCCAGCGAATCCCGCCGTCCCCGGACTTCCACACCCCGCCCCCAGCGGTGGCCGCGTAGTAGGTGAAAGGATCACCGGGGACGCCGGCCACGCGCGCGACCCGGCCCCCGGCGGGGGGACCAACCAGCCGAAACTTGAGGCCCGCGAACTCTTTGGGGGGGCCCTTCGGAGGCTCCGGCTCGTCGGCCCACCCGCCCGCCGCCAGGGCCAGACCAGCCAGGGAGAACACGATCGCGGCCGCGCTCCTACACCTGCTCAGAGTCGCCATCCCCGTTTCACCTCTCTATAAAAAGACGGGGGGCAGGATAGCGTCTTAGCGGGGGACCTTCAAACAATGAGAACGGCAGCGCCGCGGATACGGCCGGCCCGTAGCGCCTGCAGGGCCTCGTTGGCGGCGGCCAGGGGGAAGGCTTCGGCCTCGATCCGCACCGGGATGCGGCGGGCGAGGTCGAGAAACTCCTCGCCGTCGCGGCGGGTCAGGTTCGCCACCGAGCGCAGGATGCGCTCCTCCCACAGAATGCGGTACGGGAAGGAGGGGATGTCGCTCATGTGGATGCCGGCGCAGACCACGGTTCCCCCCTTGTCCACCGCGCGCAGGGCCGCGGGCACCAGCTCCCCCGCGGGGGCGAAGATTATGGCCGCGTCGAGGGGCTGGGGCAGGTTAGCGCCGGCGTCGCCGGCCCAGATCGCACCCAGGCCCCGCGCGAAGTCCTGGCCCGGCCGGTCCCCCGCCCGGGTGAAGGCATAGACCTGGCGGCCCTGATGGCGGGCCACCTGGATGACGATGTGAGCGGCGGCCCCGAAACCGTAGAGGCCCAGCCTCTCGCCCCCCCCGGCGAGAAGGAGGGAGCGGTAGCCGATGAGGCCAGCGCAGAGGAGGGGTGCGACCTTGAAGTCGGGTTCGTCGGTCCCGATCGCGAAGCAATAGCGGGCATCCGCGGCTACCTGCTCCGCGTAGCCGCCGTCGATGTCATACCCCGTGAAGCGAGCGGCGTCGCACAAATTCTCCCGGCCGGCCCGGCAGTGGCGGCACCGACCGCAGGTCCAGCCCAGCCAGGGCACGCCCACGCGGTCGCCCGGGGCGAGGCCCGTGACCCCTTCCCCCGTCCGCTCCACCACGCCCACGATCTGGTGCCCGGGGATGAGGGGTCGCTTCCGCTCCGGGAGCTCCCCGTCCACGACGTGGAGGTCCGTGCGGCAGACGCCGCAGGCCCGTACGCGCAAGAGGACCTGGCCCGGCCCCGGGGCCGGAGAGGGAACGTCCGCTTCCCTCAGCGGCCGGCCCGGCTCCTCCAAGATCATGGCCCGCATGCCGCGGCTCAACCTCCGTCACACCTTGATCTCGCGTCGCGCCTTCTTGCGCCAGTACATGGCGTCGTCGGCCCGCTCGATGGCCCGCTCCAGGGAGGCGGGGCTCGAGAAGGAGGCGATCCCCCAAGAAACGGTGACGCTGATGGGCTCCGCCAGGCCGGGCACGGCCAGCCCGGCGAGAGCGGGATCGAGTCCCTCCAGGCGCCGACGGGTCTCCTCCTCGGAGACCCCGAAGAGAACGATCAAGAACTCGTCCCCGCCCCAGCGGAAGACCAAGTCATCGGCGCGAACCATCCGGCGGATGGCACCGCTCACCGCCCGGATGACGGCGTCGCCCGCGGCGTGGCCCAGCGCGTCGTTGATAGGCTTTAGAGAGTCGATGTCCACCACCGCAACGCACCCCCCGGGGGCGGCCTCGGGTGACAGGCGGTTGTCCTCCACCAGGGAGTAGAAAGCGTGACGGTTCAGGGACTCGGTGAGGGGGTCCAAGCGGGCCTGGCTCTCCATTCGGTCCCGGGCCAACCGCAGCTCGCGGTTGGCTTCCTGTGCCTCCCGATGCACGTCCTCCATGACGAGGATGACGGTCCCGAAGCCCAACAGAGTCTCCAAGATCAAGTCGAAGAGGGAGGTGTACGAGCTGTAGATCGAGAAGAGCCGCACTTGGTTGGCCAGGGAGTACCAGAGCACGGGCACGTAGGACAGGAAGTTCAGGCTCAGGACCAGCAGAGCCACGGAGGTGATGCTCAGTCCCGTGCCTTCGCGGTGGGGGCGCCCCTGCTGCAACTGCCAGAAGGCGACCCCGAACAACCCGGCCAGGATGGCCGAGTGGGCGATGAAGCGGCCCGAAAAGTCCGGATGGATCGAGGGAAGGAGGACGGCGAGAAGGAGCCCCGGGATCAGGGCCAGCAGGTGCGGGGGCCTGAGCTGAGCTCCCCTCGCGTAGTTCCGGCAGCCCGCGATGAGCAGGTAACCAAAGGCGTACTCACCCAAGAAGTAGAGAGGCTCAAGCAGGAGCCGAGCGGACTCCAGCCAGAAGCTCAGAAAGAGCGCGGTGAGGGCGGCGGCCAGGCAGGTCCACGCCTTCCACCAGTAGCTCAGGTAGACCCGGTCAATCGACCGGCCCAGGAAGAAAGAAAGGACGGCGATGAGGGTTATGCCCACGGCCTGAATGAGAAGGGCCAGCAGGCTCGGGGTGAGGTTCGCCTCCAATCGGCCTCCGTGGGCCCTCGACACGGGGAGGGCCCGAGAAGAACAGGGAGTCTAGCACCGGCCCGGGAGAGGGCGGGAGCCAAGGCTTGACGAGGGTCCCAGGGAAGGCTAGGTTGCGGGGCTCGAGACTGCTCCATGCCCGCGCCCATCCACGTGACCCCCACCGTCGTCGTCCCCGCCCGCGCCATCACCCTCCGCATGGTGCGCTCCTCCGGCCCCGGGGGCCAGAACGTGAACAAGGTGGCCTCCAAGGTCGAGCTGCGGGTTGACCTGGAGCAGGTGCAGGGCCTCAACGAGGGGGCCCGGGGCCGGCTGACGGAGGCGGCGGCCCGGCGGCGCGATGCCGACGGGCGGCTCCTCGTCACCAGCCAGAAAACCCGCGACCAGGGCCGGAACCTGGAAGATGCCCGGAACAAGGTGGCGGTCCTGATAGAAGGCAGCCTCCGCGCTCCCAAACCCCGGCGGCCGACCCGCAAGACGCACGCCTCCCGCGAGCGGCGCCTAGCGGAGAAAAAGCGGTCGGGAGCCCGCAAACGGGAGCGGCGGACGGTGGGAGGAGAGATCGATTGAGCCGGGGGGCCGGGCCCGGCCGTCTTTCCGCGCCCTCGAAACCTCGATAGGGAGGCGCAACCCACGGAGTCCGTGAGGCGCCCGTAGATAGCCGTGCACGCGACGATTCCTTTTCTCTACCCGCGCGCCCCTTGACGCTCGTTCGGCCGGAAGCGTAGCATTCCGCCTCTGTACTCAAGACGTCGAGGGACATGCGATGGGTGTCTGGGAGGCCGACGAATTGTTCCCCGCTTCGCTCGATGAGAGTGCTGTCGGAGTTCAGTCCGACGGAGCTTCGCCCTTTCCCATAACGGTGACGCTGGGTCGTCAGCCCAAATGAATTTGTCCATGGACAGAAAAGAGGTCGTGCGAGATATGGAACAGTTTGTTGGACGTCCGGCAAGAAGCCCGATCCTGAGATTGCGTTGGGCAATTCTGGTCGGCTTGCTGGTGGTGCCGGGGCTTGTCTTCGCCGCCCCCCAACCTTCGGCGCCCGCAACCGTTGCCCGCAAGCCCGCCCATGTAATCGCTGATCCTGCTGCCTTCGCTAAGGAGCTTCACGCCCACGGCTACAAGGCCAAGGGCGGCATCGACCGGGCGGAGACCGATAGCAGCGACGAGCGCATGCGCTCGTTCCCGCATTTCACTTCGTCCTTCACCTTCCAGGGTGTCGACTATCCGTACACCATGGTCGGCCACCCGCCCGCGTCCGGTCGTAGCACAACCCTTCGCACGGTGATCGTGCCCCTCCGGATGAACTTCGTCTTCTTCGAGCAAAACCCGGTGATCTTCGAACCGGGCAAGGCCGTCAACAACATCATGAACTCGCCCATGTATAAGGAGGCATCCTTCCCGAACGGAGTCGGGCAGTTTGGCGATCAAATACAGCGCGCCACGTTCTGGAACAAGATGGACGCCGACCACAGCTGGCATGTCAGGCTGGACCAGCCGCGGGTCGCCCGCACTTTCGACGTCTTGGTGGAGCCGGACATTGGCGATCTTTTCTTGACCGCCCCCCCCAGCGATCCGAACAGCATGCTCATCGGCTCCCTGAAGTTCGGCGCCTTGGACTCGACGATCCACACCATCCTGCAATCCATCGATATCGAACCCGACGAGGTACCGATCTTCGTCACTTACAACGTCTCCGCAGACGTGGCCCTCGGCTATCACGACGCCTTCTCGGTCGGGAAGGACGACGGCACCGATGTCCTGCAGACGTTGATTTACACGAGCTGGCTCGAGCCGGCCGCTTTCGGCGACCTCCTCGCCGACGTCAGCACCTTCAATCACGAGCTCGCCGAGCTGCTCAACGACCCGTATGTCAACAATGTCGTGCCGGCATGGAAGTACCCACCCGACAGTGACCCGCGATCGACCTGTGCTTTCAACCCCTTCCTCGAGGTCGGCGACCCGGAGGGCAATGGGGCGACGTTCGATGACTTCCCGACTGTGCCCATCGAACTTCACGGGTACACCTACCATCTGCAAGATCTGGTCATGCTGCCCTGGTTCACGGGCGAGAAGCCTTCCAGCGCTCAGAACGGCTGGTACGACTTCCCCAACACGACCCTGATCACCGTGCCGTTCGTGCCTTGCTCGCCATAGCAAGCCAACCGTCGTCGTTCCCGGGAAGGCCCCGGCGTAGCCGGGGCCTTCCCCGCGTACCTGGTGGCCTCGGGCTGACGCTCGCGATGGGCGTAAAGGGCACGGGCCACACTTCCAGGAGCTGATTCCCAGGCTCGTCCTGCCAGCGGTTTGCGAACGGGCGACGACAAGAGCTTGCCCCTACCTCCGAGCGAGGACTTTGTCACCCCGTAAAGCCCGTCGCCGGAGGCGGCCCCGGTCGTCCGCCACTAGCGAGGCGTCGCGGGCGTTCTTCGTCACTTAGGCACGCGGCATGGCCGGGAAGCCTCACGACCATCCCACGCTCGCTGGCACCGCGAAGGCAGCACCCTTACGGTGACTGAGCTTTGTGGCTCCACTGCACGTCGGCGAATTTCAGATACTGCTCCCAGTCGTATGCGGTCACATCATGCTTGCCCGCGCGAATGTGATACCTCACCGTGTGCCCGACCGGCTGGTGCAAGCCCGGCATGGCCTCCGCGGTGAGCGCCTTTTCGCCCAGAAGCTCATAGACAGGCCCCGCATTCACGGCGCCCAGGAACTCGCCGCGCGGATCGGACCAACGGTCTTCCTCGGCGCTCGACACGTAAAGAGCGCGAGGAGCAATCAACGCCAGCAGCATGTGCGAATCGAACGGCATCCGGTCTTCGTGGTCGCTGTACCTTTTGAAATTGCCGTCGAACCAGTGCGGAAACCGGGTGTTCAGGTCCTTGGTCCGCTCGCCGTAGAGGCGGCGGCTGATGGCGGCGCCGCCTTCGCCCGACTCATTTGAAATCACCATTGAAAAGCGCGTGTCCTGAGCGCCCGCCCACAGCGCAGCCTTGCCCAGCCGCGAGTGGCCCATGACGGCCACGCGCGCGGCGTCGATATCGCGGTCGGTCTCGACATAATCCATCGTGCGGCTCAGGCCCCACGACCACGCGGCGATGGCGCCCCAGTCGTCCGCCGCGGGCTCGGTCTGGCCCGGTTTGAGGAAGAGGGACCGCACACCGTACTTCATGCCCCCGACGAAATCCGGTTCGATGTCGCCGTAGAAAACCGTGGCCAGCCCGTAGCCGTGCCCCAATATCTGATCTAGCTGCCACTGCTGGGCGCTGGATCCGCGCGACGCCTCGGGCGCGCGCTGCTTGACCATTTCGTTGCTGACGGCGTCGCGTACCCACCGATCGCCGAGGGCAACCCCCGGATCGGCGGACACCGCCTCATTGCCCACAAAAGACAGGGCCAGAAACAGCGGGACCGGTTTTGTCGCACCCGTCGGCAAATAGATGAGGGCCTTCATCTTTAGGGTACCGGTCCCGGCTGCGACGGAGATGGTGACCTGCTTGCGTACGGCCCGGCCGCCCAGAGCGTGCCTCTCGACCGAGTCCACATCGAAGGCCATCGAGGCCGGTCGTTCCGGGCTGCGCCCGTACACTTCGGTGCGGTAGATTTCGAGAATCTCGGGCCGCCGCCGGCTGGTCCAGGTGCTCGCGTCGCGAACCCGCTCGCCATTGTTCATGACCAGCGGATCCGGCAGGGAGTACTTGGGCACCTTCGCTTCGTCATAGATCACATCGGGCTTCTGCGCAGCCGCGTGGGAACCCATCAAGGCGGCGGCGCAAAGAAGTACGTAAGGGGCTCGTGGGGTCATAAAGGTTGCCTCCTTGCCGATTGTATTTCGTCGCGCTTCTCGGCGCCTGAAGCGGCGCCCTGTGATCGTCGCGGGCGACGTTGTCCGAGGGCTCACCGTCTCGGTTCTAGCCACCAGGGTCTGCGCTGAAAAGGGCGTGCTTCCGATCATGATCGCCGCCGTGGTCGTGGATCGCGAGGAGTCCTGCGCCTCACGCAGTGCTCCGCGGAAGGCCATGTCAAGGGTCCGACCCGCAAGACCGTCCAGCGTCAGCCGACGGTTTTCATCCGCAAGAGTACGTAGTCACGGTCACCACGGCACCTCTGCGGGGACTACCAGACCAGGCAGCGCTGCTCGGGCGGCCTCACCATGGCCGATCCGGCCCTGCATGCGAAGGCCTGCTGGAACTCCGGCGCATTCGACAGCGGCCCGATCACTCGGTACTTGGAGGTCGGGTGCGGATCCGCCTTCACCATTTGACGCTGCAGCTCCGTGCTCTCGACCGCGCCGCGGAACTGACCCCAGGCGATGAAGAACTGCTGTGCGGGGCTGAGGCCGTCGATCACGGGCACCGGGTCACTCTCCATCGATCGCTGGAGGGCCACGTACGCCAAGCGCACGCCGGCGAGATCGCCGAGCGCCTCACCGAGGACTTGCCTTCCCTGGTGGTGCACGCCGGGCTCGATCGCATAGCCGTCGTACTGATCGACGACGCACTGGCCGAGCTTCTCGAACGCGTCGCGATCGGCCTCCATCCACCAGTTCCGCGGCTGCCCCGTCGAGTCGAATTCGGCACCCAGGGCGTCGATCGCGTGCGTGAGGTCATGTGCAACCCCGATCCCAATCGCACCGTAGTTCACGGCGTCCGATGCGGCAAGGTCGAACGCCGGCGCTTGCAGGAAGCCAGCCGGCAAGGCCATCAGGTTGAGCTGGACGTCGATGTACGCATCAGGTGACGACGGCGGCAGCTGCCAGATCGCGCGGCTCGTGCGTTGCCCAACGCGCTTGCGGTCGGCCTCGACGCCGAAGCGCCGACACGCGGCCACGTTGGCCCAGAACGCGTCACGGCGAATGACGAGCGCCGAGTGGTCGGTCCACGCGTCGGGGTAGCCCACCTTCACGTCGTAGGCTTCCACCTTCGCGAGGGCCTGCCGCTTGGTCGTGTCGGACATCCACTTCAGCTCGCGGAGGTCGTCCTTCAAGACTGCGAGCAGGGTACGGACCATCTCCTGGACCTTGGCCTTGGCGGCGGGAGGAAAGTACCGCTCGGCGTACATGCGGCCGAGGGGCTCTCCGAGCAATGCCTCCGTCGATTCGAGACAGCGCATCGCCCGGGGCTTCACCGCGGTCGCCCCGCCGAGGTACTTGTCCCTGAAGGCGAAGGACTCGTCGGCGAAAGGCTTCGAAAGCCACGGCGCCGCCGACTCGAGCAGGTGCCACGTCAGATAAGCCCTCCATACCGTCACTGGCGTCGTCTCGAGCTCTCGGTTCAGGCGCTCGAGAAACGCGGGCTCGGCGACGTTGACATCGATCCGCGGGAGCCCGGCCTCTGCGAAGTAGCGTCCCCAGTCGAAGCGCGCAGCGAGCTGCGAGAGTTGCGCGAAGGTCAGTTTGTGCGCTGTCGTCGCCGGATCGGCGGCCTGCGAGGCCGGCAAGCTTGCCTCGGCCAGGCGTGTTTCGAGCGCGAGGATCTCGTCTGCGGCCTTCCGCGCCGGCCCGGCGACCATTCCGGCGAGCGTCAAGACGCTGGCCACGTGCGCTCGATACTTCTCGCGCGCCTCCGCGAAGCGCGGCTCGGGCTTCAGATAGTAGTCGCGATCCGGCAACCCCAGACCGCCGGCAGCGATGTTCGCGACCACGCTGGCCGGATCGTGGTAGTCCGAGGCGCCGGTGACCACCAACGGAGCCGGGACGGCCAGCTCGTGAAGCCGGCGGATCATCCGTTGGACGCCGGCGGCATCCTGGACACCGGCGATGTCCGCCAGCAAAGGAGCCAGCGGGGTCGTACCCGCAGCGTCGATCGCCGCCTCGTTCGTGCACGATGCGAAATGATCCCCAAGCTGCTGCTCGACGCTTCCACGGGGTCGATCGGCCCTGGCGGCCAGCTCCTCCAGGAGGGTCTTCAACTGCTGTCGGTTCGCCTCGCGCGCGGCCGCTCGCCGGCTCCAGCGCTGTGTCCCGGCCGGGATGGGGTTCGCGGCGCGCCAGGCGCCGTTGGCGAACGCGTAGAAGTCGGTGCACGGGTCCGCGGCATGATCCAAATCGCTCAGCTCTATGCCCTTCAGCGCCGAGCCCTGCGCCCCAGGCACGGACACTTGGCCACCCACGGAGATCGGGGCGATACGTGCGAAAAGGCCCAGCATCGCCGCGACGACCACGATGCGCGTCGGGCTCATGACGCACTCCTCGAGGAATTGGGAACCTGCAAGGCGGCGATCACCGCACCTGTGTCGACCACAGTGGCGAACTCGCCGTGGAGGTCCGACAGCGCGATTGCGTGGATGTGCTCAGCGAGATGCTCGACACCGTCGGGGCCAACGCGATCGAAGGTGGCCGTCGCGTCGGACACGACCCAGGTCGCGAATCCCAGGTTTCCGGCCATGCGTGCGGTGGTCGAGACGCAGTGATTCGTCGTGAGCCCCACGATCACCAACCCGCTACACCCGGCGCGCCGCAGATCGGTCTCGAGGGACGTCCCGATGAAGGCGCTGTTGACGCGCTTTTCGATCACCGCTTCGCCCGCAAGGGGAGCCCCCTCGGGCTTGAACTCGTTCCCGGGCTGACCGGGGCGCAGCGGCGACAACGGTTTGGTCGACATGTGCCGCACGTGTACGACAGGGCGCCCGGTCGGGCGCCACGCGCGCAGCAACTCGGAGGTTCGCTGCTCCAGGCAGGGGTTGTTGCGCCGACCCCAGCACGGCTCGTCGAATCCGACCTGGAGGTCGACGACCAGCAGGGTGACCGCGTGCGGCTCGAGTGAGAGCATGGCGCCACCGTACCGGCGCGCGGCCCCCGCACCAAAACGCCGATGCTGCCTATCGGCGAGGTCGATGATAATGTCGTGCGGTGAAGACCGACTTGGAACTGCGGCACCTGCGGGTCTTCGCGGCGGTGGTCGACGCCGGGACCCACACGCGCGCGGCCCGGGCGCTCGGCATCTCGCAGTCGACGGTTTCCGAAACGCTAAGCGCGCTGGAGCGCACGTTGGGCGTCGAGCTGTTTCGCAAGGCGGCCAAAGGCATGCCGGCGCTGACCCCGTCGGGCGTGGTCCTCCTCGGGTACGCGCGCCGCATGTTCGCACTGAGCAGCGAGCTCGTCGGGGCGCTCGCCGACGCATCGACCCGCGTCAACGCCACGCTGGTGGTCTCAGCCGTCGAGTCGATCGGCGCCTATGTGCTCCCGTCGCGACTGGCCGCCCTTCGCGCTCGGTGGCCGTCGGTGCGCGTGGAGGTGCTCACCGGCAGTTGCGGCGAGATCCGCGAGCGCGTCGGCGCGGGCGAGAGCGACCTCGGCTTGGTGCTCGAGCCTGAGACCGGGCCCGAGGCCGGCGCAATCCTGGCGAAGGCGCGCCTGCTGATCCTCGGCGCCCCAACCCACCCGCTGACGCGTGGCGTCGCCGCGGCGGACGAGCTTCGCCGCTGCGACTTCTACATGTGCGACGCGGGGGGGAACTACCATCAGACGCTGCGGCAGCACTTCGAGGCGGCCGGGGTTCCGGCTCCGCGCATCCAGGCGATGGGCACCATCGAGGGTGTGAAGCGAGGGATCCTGGCCGGCGGGACCGCGCTCGGCCTCTTGCCGCAGCACGCCGTCGAGCCGGAGCTGCGCGACGGCGTGCTCGCCGAGGTGCGCGTCAGTCCGGCGTTGCCATGCGTGGTGCTGCGAGCCGTGCTCGCGACTGGCGGGCTGCGCTCACCGGTGGTCGACGACCTGATGGACGCTTTGCACGGCTCGCCTCAGCGCGGGCTGCTGCTCACGGCCGCCGCGGAGACTGGCGGCCGCCTACCGAGCCCAAGCTAACTTTGTTCAAGAGTGGCGGTGTGGAGAGAACTCGAACCCGCGATCTCCCAGGTGACAGGCGAAAGGGTAGCACGGGAGCTGAACCGCCGACCATCTACGCCCAAGGGCAACCCATCCGGACCCCGGGCCGGCCCCCGCAGACGAAGCCGACGACCATAGCTTGTTAAAGAATAGCGGTGGACGGGACTCGGAGTCGGTCAACGACTCCCTGTGACGCCTCAACGCGTTCCGGTATGCAGGATGGCCATCCGATCCGTTCTCCGCTCGAGGTCGGTGGTACACTCGGCCGCGATTTTCTGGGGGATGGGAGGTGGCGATGGTGAAGGCAACCCAATTGACCCTCGGGCTTGCGGTCTTGATGAGCGCGACGCTCGGTGCGGCGGAGAGGCCGCCGGGCGCAGCGAAGCCCGCGGCGACCTCGTCGCCGAAGGCCTCGCCGTCCCCGGCCGCTCCTGCTAGCGGCCCCTTCGGGGCCCTGAAGTTCCGTTACATCGGCCCCGAGGGCAATCGTGTCTCCGCCATTGCGGGCATTCCCGGCGATCCGAGCGTCTACTACGCGGGTGCCGCCTCCGGCGGGATCTTCAAGTCTAGCGACGGCGGCGTTCACTGGCAGGCCATCTTCGACGACCAATCGGTGTCGTCAATCGGCGCGCTGGCCGTAGCTCCGTCCGATTCCAACGTGGTGTGGGCGGGAACGGGGGAGGCCTTCATCCGCAGCAACATCTCGATCGGCTGGGGCGTCTACCGGTCAGTCGACGCCGGCCGCACCTGGGCGCGCGCCGGGCTCGAGGCGACGGGACGAATCAGCCGTATCCTCGTCGACCCGCGCGATGCCGACATCGCGCTCGCCTGCGCGCTCGGTACGGCGTACGGCCCCCAACCCGACCGCGGCGTCTTCCGGACGAGCGACGGCGGCAAGACGTGGGCGAAAACGCTGTTCGTCGACGAGAGGACCGGCTGCTCCGACCTCGTGATGGATCCCAACAACCCGCGAGTACTCTTCGCCGGGATGTGGCAGCTCGAGATCCACACCTGGGGCCGCGAGAGCGGCGGGCCGGGCAGCGGCATGTATCGATCGAGCGACGGCGGCCTGACCTGGAAGCCGGTCGAAGGCACCGGCCTCCCGCCCAAGCCGTGGGGCAAGGTGGGCCTCGCCATGACGCGTGCCAACTCGGGCCGCGTCTACGCGCTGCTCGAAGTGGGCGACGGCCAGCCGTGGAAGGGGAACGACACCCCTACGGGGCGCCTCTGGCGCTCGGACGACGGCGGTGAGAAGTGGGCGCTCATGACCCCCGACCGCCAGGTCGCTGGTCGCACACACTACTACAACAGGATGGGCGTCGAGCCCGACGATCCAGACGAGGCGTACTTCCTCACGGCAGCGTGGGCGAAGACGCGCGACGGGGGCAAGACAATCATCGATCCGCCGCCGCTCGATGCGCCCGGGGGTGACCACCACGACATCTGGATCGATCCGACCAACGGCAACCGGATCGCGGTGAGCCATGACGGCGGGGTCTCGATCAGCACCAACCGCGCGAAGACGTGGCTCCAAGTCCAGCTCCCGATCGCGCAGATCTATCACGTGGCCGTAGACGACCGGATCCCGTACTGGGTCTACGGCAACCGCCAGGACGGGCCGTCGAGCCGTGGTCCGAGCAACAGCAAGCTCGGCGTCAAGGATGATCAGCCCAACATCACGCGCGGCATGTGGATGGGCGTCGGCGGTGGCGAGAGCGGCTGGGCGACCCCCGACCCCGAAGAACCGTCTATCGTCTGGTCGAGCGCGTCGGGCTTCGGCAGCGTCGGCGGGATCGTCACCCGTTACGACGCGCGCACCAACACAGCCCGTAGCGTAGAGGTCTGGCCGCGCGCTACTATCGGCTGGCCGGCTGCGGATCTGAAGTACCGTTTCGTATGGACGTTCCCGCTGACGATCTCGCCTCACGACCACAACCGGATCTACGTCGGCAGTCAGCACGTCCATCAGACGACCGACGGCGGCACCACCTGGCAGGTGATCAGCCCGGACCTCACGCTGAACGACAAGGCGCGGCAGCAGAGTTCGGGCGGCCTCACCCCCGACAACATCGGCGTCGAGTACGCGGGCGTCGTGTTCGCGATCGCCGAGTCGCGGTCGAAGGCGGGGCTGATCTGGGCCGGGACCAACGACGGGCAGCTCCATGTAACGCAGGACGGCGGCAAGAACTGGACGAACGTCACCGCTCATGTGCCCGGCGTGCCCGCGTGGGGCACCGTGAGCTGGATCGAGCCCTCGCGGTTCGACGCAGGTACAGCCTACGTCGTCTACGACCTGCACCAGGTCGACAACCGCGAGCCGTGGGTCTTCAAGACTTCTGACTACGGCCGCACCTTCAAGCCGATCGTCGCCGGGATCCCACACAGCCCGCTCTCCTACGCCCACGTACTACGCGAGGATCCGTCGCGCCGCGGCCTGCTATACGTAGGAACCGAAAATGGCGTTTATGTGTCATTCGACGACGGCGCGCAGTGGCAGCAGCTTCAGTCGGGCCTGCCGCACGCGCCCGTCTACGGCCTCGCCGTTCAGGAGCGCTTCGGTGACCTCGTGGTCGCCACCTACGGCCGCGGCTTCTGGATCCTGGACGACCTGACCGCGTTGCGGCAGTTCGCCGGCAGCGCGCCGAAAGAGGCGCAGCTCCTGCCGCCGCGGCCGACCTACCGCTTCCGCGGCGCCGAAGCTCCGTATGCGGCTTTCTACGATCCGGTTGCCGGCTTTAATCCGCAAGACGGCGTGCCGATTCACTACTGGCTGCCGTCGGCGATCAAGGGCGAAAAGGACAAGGAGAGCGGCGAGCAGAGGGACGAGATCGAGATCAAGGTCGAGGACGTGTCGGGAACCGTCGTGCGGACGTTCAAGGGGCCGGCGAAGGCGGGCTTGAACCGCGCGTACTGGGATCTCGCCTTCGACAAGACGCTCGAGGCGCGGCTGCGTACGAGCCCGCTCAGCGCGAAGTACATCACGGTGGGCGTCGAGGGGGTCCCCGCGCCGGGCGTCCAGCGGCTAGCCGTCCTCGCGCCGATCGGTGAGTACAAGCTCAAGATCAGGGTCGGCGACCGCGAGTTGGCCCAGCCCGTCACACTCCTCAAGGATCCGGGTGCAGGCGGCAGCGAGGTTGAAGTCCGCGCTCAGGGAGACCTGGTCAAGGACCTGCTCGACGACGTGAAGCAGACGATCGAAGCCATCAACCAGGCCGAGAACGCGCGCGGGCAGCTCGCGGGGCTCCAGGTGCGGCTCGGGGAGAAGAAGGACGGGAAGGAGCCGCTTCACAAGAACGTGAAGGACGCGGCCGAGGCGCTCGACAAGAAGATCGTGGCCGTCGAGGAGACGCTGTTCCAAATGCGCGTCACCGGCCGCGGCCAGGACATCCTGCGCTGGCCGATGAAGATGGCGGAGCAGCTGCTCTACCTGCTAGGCCGTGTCGCCGAGAGCGATTTCGCTCCGACCGCGGCGCAGCGCGAGGTGCACCAGCTCCTGCACGACGAGGCGGCGAAATCCCGCAAGGCGCTGGACGAAGTCTTCTCGACTGACCTCGTGAAGTTCAACGAGCTGCTGACGGAGAAGCAGCTCGCGGGCGTCGTTCCGAACCTGCCGGCGACCGCAGGCCCGTAGCGGCTATACGAAAGACGGGACTTACGGCCCTCGGCCGTAGCCGGTCAGGGGCGCAAAGCGAGAGGCTAGGTGTCGGTACCCATAACGCCGCCTAGCTCGCGACTGACCGGCTCCTCTGGACTCGAGCGAAGTCGTCTACCCCCCTGCAAGTGGTCCGGGTTCCCAATTGGCACGGTGTCGACAGACTGGACAGGGGGTCCCTAGGTCCTTTGAGGTGCGTAGTAGTACGGACTAGACCGCCTCAGCAGATTCGACTCCCACCCGCTTCTGCCACTTCGAGAGGGTCCAAGCCTTTGAGCGACTTCTAACGAGCCTTCCGGTCGGGGGCCCGCGTGTGAGTGTCTTGTGATGTTCGATTGTCGCCACGTTGCGTTGCGGAGACGGGCGATGCGAGAAGCGGAGGAATGGAGTTGGTGCAGGAAGACGGATGAACCGGTCCCGGGAGAGAGTGACTTAGTAGGAAACCTGATTAAGGGGCATCCGCACTCCCACAGGGTCCCTTGCTCCCACAGGCGGACAAGGTAACCGTTCCGTTTGCTGAACGGGACACCAGCACATTGTAGGGCTGCGAGGGATCAACAGTAATATCAGCTGGACCGGACACGGTCCAAGTGGGAGGACCACCGAATAGTTCGTCATCGCACGTCGCGTAGGAAGTAGGAACGTCAATCACTCCGATGTAGCAACAACGGGTCCCACAATGTCCCAAGGGCATGTCATTGGGAGGGGAATTCACACACAACTGAGTGCTCTCCGTGTAGTGACCACCACCAAAGCTGGCGACTATTACTTTCACATAATGGTTTCCATCCACCTTGAGGGGGCAAGAAGAGGTCACAGGTGCTGGTGTGGGAGAAGGTAGGGGAGTGTTTGGTGTCGGGGTGGGCGCGAGCGCCGGAGCGGGGGCGGGGGTCGGCTTCGCTGACGGCACAGGGTTGATCGTGATTGGGGTTGTGCCCGGAAGGGGCGCGACCACAGGGGGGTTCGGCCTTGTGGGGACCACCTCGGTAAGAAGCGTCTGGTTGCAGCCCCAGAGGCACAGAGCGCAAAGTCCGGCGAAACCCGTTTTCCACATTGATCGCCCTTCCCACCTAGAAAATACTTCATATTTTCGACAATAACTACAATCCTTGTCAACCTTTTTTCGCTATTTTTCCACTATTTTCCCAAGGGTAGAAATGAGGCCTAGGAGCCAATTGACTTCTGCTGAAATCGGCACCGGTGATCCCGAGGGGTCGCGCGAGGTCCTGTGGGCTGAGAGCCAGCTCTCACTGGTTCTGGGCCGGCCTCAGGCGTCCCCTAAATGGACCCCTCAGCGGGTTCCGGAGACAAGCGCCGACAAAGGGCGACACGAATGGACCGCTCAAGGATGGCGGGGTGGACGGGACTCGAACCCGCGACCTCCGACGTGACAGGCGAGAAGAGTAGGCGAGCCCCTCAACGACTTGCTGAGATTCCTCAGCGAGTTCCGGCGGCACGCCCCGACACGCGCCGACACGAAAAGACCCCTTTAGACGGCCCGAAGTGACACGCGTAGTGCACAGTCCTGACCTCGGGCCAGCACGTCAGAACGTCCGTTCGCCCACGGCACACCTACTCCATTGTCGGTGCTTGGTTTCCTGCGCAATGGCAATGTCTCTCTACTTCGGATACCAGCGCTCGATGCGGCCAGCCGCGCCTGCGCTCTCGGCGAGCTGCGCTGGAGTTGCCCGGTAGACCTTTGCGATGACCGGCGCAGGTGCGTCCTCGAGAAAGGCCTCGATGCGTTCTCTGGTCGCCACGAACGACGCGGCCAGGTCTGGGAACGGGGCTTTGCCGACGATCACCAAGAGTCGCACTTGGTGCCGGATAACCGCCGCGAGCTCGTTCGGCTTGTACCGGATCCGGGTGTCGTGGCTCAGAGCGACCCATTCACGCTTGCCGACCTCCGCCAACCAGTCCTCGTCGGGACAGTCGGGCGGGAAGTGTTCGCGGTGTCGCTCGACGGCAAACCCCGCGCGCTTCAGGATCTCCGGAAAGGCGTTGCCGAGGTCGCGATCGGTGAAGAAGACGAGTGTCAAGCCGCCCGCTCGAAGACGACGGCCTCCTCAACCGCCGCGTTCGTGAGGTCGTAGTCGCGCGCGACATTCTCGACTTTCTCCCCTGCATCGATCCGGTCGAGGATGATACGTGTGGAAATGAACGCCTTGCCGACCACCGGACGGCCGAAGGAGATCTGCGGGTCGATCATGATAGGCTTGGCGTCGACACCCTCTGAAACCACGAACGGGTAGAGGCGAACTGCGGACCGGAGCTTCCCCCATTCGACACGCGTGAGGTGAGCTTCGAAGACCTTGCGCATCGCGAGCTGGCTTGAGGCGGAGAGGTTCACTAGTTCTCCATATCGGTCGAGAAATAACTTCCCGCCGGCCGTCCGGAGCTCCTCCCGCAACAGTAGCTGGTCGATGTTCAGCTTCTGCTGAGCGTACGCGAGCGCCTGGCGAACCTCGACGAGCGGAACGCCGTGCTCGGTCCGGAGCGCTCGCAGGACGTGAGCCTCGATCAGGTTCGAGAAGGAAAGCGTCGCCGGGTCCCTCTTCGCCAGCCTCAAGACCGGGGCGAACTGGCTGAGCCCCTTGGCCGTCGGGTAGGGCCGTCCCAAGAACCAGGACCGCAACGTGGCGGGCGACAGCCTCAAGTAGCGGCCGGCTTCGGTGATCGAGTAGGCGGGCTCGTTACGTGAATCCAGCTTAGGCAGGGGCTCCTCCAGCCCGTATTGTGCCTCAAGTTCGCGGTCCAGGTGCCTCCTGACCGCAGAAAGCATCAGCCGGCGCTACTTGCTGCGATCCGGCTGTACCCACCCAGATCCTCGGGCCCTCGCCCGCACGCCACCAAGGCATTCTCAGGAGAAATCGAGAAAGTCCCCGGTGGGACGACGGCCGCCGGCGTCCTCGACCCGCTCTTCTTGCGTTGCCTCGACAAGGCCCAGCGGTGCGTCTTCTCGAGCGTACCCGATAGCCCGGTAACCACGCAGCCGACGTTCGAACATTCGAAGCAGCATCGGCACCTCGCGGTCCACGTAGTCGAAGATGCGAACCTCTGTCTTTCCTGGGTGCAGCCGATGAAGCCGGCCCGTATACTGAACGAGCGTCCCCTTCCACGAAACGGGTAGGGCCAGAAGGAGCGTGTCGAGCCGAGGGTCGTCAAACCCCTCTCCGATGTATCGCCCGGTCGCCAGGACGAGTCGCTCTTGCTCGGGCGGGATAGCTGAAAGCTGATCCTTGACTGCCTTTCTTGCGCCCGACGTCATGCCACCGTGAAGAACGACGAGATGCCGAGCGAACTTCCGTAACTTCTCGGCGAAGTAGTCGAGATGGTCCCGCCTCTCAGTCAGCAGAATCGGTGACCGCCCTTCCTCCAGGCAAGCGATCGCATCGTTGAGCACCAGCTCGTTGCGCCTTTCGTTCCTCGCCAGCGCAGCGTAGAGCTCCTGGATACTTGGAGCTCTGTCGCGGAGCGGAACCTTGAAGCGCGTCTCTCGCACGATGAGGCGGTGCTCGAACGGCCGCCGCGCAGCTTGGCCCTTCGGGTCGACCGTGAAGCGAGCGGGGCCGATCTGCATCTCGATGATTGGATCGTGGCCGTCTCGTCGCTGCGGCGTTGCTGTCAGCCCGACGACATATCGGGCTTTCACCTCCGCCAACACACGTTCGAAGGAGACCGCGGGCACGTGGTGGCACTCGTCCACGATCACCTGTCCGTAATTGGCGACGAGGTCGGCAACCTTGCCGCTGCGGACGAGACTCTGGATCATGGCGACGTCCAAGTGGCCGTTCGCCGATCGCTTCCCCGCCCCAATCTGTCCGATCTCCTTGACGTCGATTCCCAGGAAGAGAGAGAGCTGAGCGAGCCACTGATCGAGCAGAGGTTGGCGGTGCACGAGGATGAGTGTGCTACAACCGCGCTCCGCGACGAGGTACGTCCCGACCACCGTCTTGCCGACTCCAGGTGGTGCGACGAAGGCCCCGATGTCGTGCGCGAGAAGGGCTCCCACCGCCTTTTTCTGCACTCCCGCCAGACTGCCCTGGAAATGGAACCTGACAGCCTTTCCGCTCTCGCGTTGGTCCTCAACCTCCAGCGCGACCGAGTGCTGACGAAGCAGATCCTTGAGCTCGGGCCCAAGCCCTCGTGGTAGACCGATGTGCTGTGGAAATTCCTCGGCGCAGCCGACCACCCGCGGCGTCATTGCGGTCGATAACCGCATGCTCTGCTTCTTGTAGAACTCCGGGTTCTGGAACGCGGCGAGCCGCTTGATTTGGTTGAGCAATGGCGACGGTAGACCGACCTTTTCCACGAACAACCGCTGAGCGAGAACCGCGCGGACTCGCGAGGGCAGCGGCCCTAGGATCGGAACGAATTCTGCCCGGCCGGAAGGGGGACATGTCCACGGGGCTAACTCGTCCTCTTCCACTGGCTCGGCAGCCCGAACACCGATGACCGAGCCGCGCCGGGTCGCTTCGCCGGCGATGGTTTCGACGGTACGTCGGTCGATCCGCGGCACCCCGGCCAGGTGTGCCCACTGCCGGTCGTCGGGGTACGGCTGGAGGTGGTCGTCGAGGAAGACCGAGTTCCCGTGCTGCCGTGGTCCATGCTGGAGCGGTAGCGCGATCAGGTTGCCGAAGCCACCCCTGGGCATCGTGTCCTGGCTCGGAAACAGGCGGTCGTAGGAGTCCAAGCTGAGCTCATGACGGCGAGACATCGTCTCCGTGATGAGGTAACAGCCCATCTTTCGGGCGGCTGCCGCGGCGATGGGCTCGCTGAAGAAGAACCATACGTGCGCTCCGTTGCCCGAACGTGAGCGTTCGACCGAAGCAGGAAGGCCGACCTCCCGACAGGTGGCAATGAACGCGGCGACGTCCTCGGCCCAGTTCCTCTTGTCGAAGTCGACAGCCAAGAACCAGCAGGCCTCGTCTTCCAGAAGGGGGTACACGCCCATGACATGCTGGCCTCGCAGGTGCGCCAGGATGGCCGCGTCATCCACCGGGACGAACGCCTGGTTCGGGCACTCGCCGCACTTTATCTTCGGAAGCTCGCACACTCCCCGCACGAACTTGTTCCGGCAGGCCGGTGCGTACCCCGGCTTGCTGGTCCGTTTGTTGACGAAGCGCGTGGGAAAGACATCCTGTCGACCGCGGAAAAGCTGCCGGAACAGCTTCACCTTCTGCTCAGCCGTCGTGGGTGTGGCCAATGCGCTGCTGGCGGGGAGACGCACCCGGATTCTTGTTTGCGTAGCATCGACGGAAGCCAACTCGGCCCTCAGGGCGGCGAGCCGGCCACGAGCTTGACTCTCCTCGCCGGCCAGTCGTGCGAGCACGGCCTCGACCGCCTCGATCTCATTGATCAGTTGCTCTCGCCGTGACACTGGAACTCTCCCCTTGTCGGGCCGACCCCCAGCGCGATCGCTCACCGTAGGATCGCTCGGAGTGATCTCGGTATTATTGGCCCACCGAGAGGAAATGCGGTGGACTTGATCGCCCAGGTGCTCCTCAGTGACACAGCTGCTGACACACCGGCGCCCGAGGACGACGGCGATGAACAGGAGGGACCGGAAACGCTTGTGTCTAAAGGAATTGGCGGGGTGGACGGGACTCGAACCCGCGACCTCCGACGTGACAGGCGAAAAGAGTAGGTGAGCCCCTCAACGACTTCCCGAGATTCTTCAGCGAGTTCCGGCGACAAGCGCCGACACAGGGCGACACGAAGAGACCCGCTTGGACGGCCTCTAGTGACACACCCAGTGCACAGTGAAAAGGGCGTCGTCGCACCCCTCATCGACCGTGGACGGATGCGTGCAGTGTTTCGAAGTCGGGGCTCGCGAGCGGACGAAACCCCTGGGGCCAGGACGCGTCCAAGGCGCAGAGTGCACGAAATTGTGCCGGCGTCGGGGGGGCGTTGACGCGCTGCACCCGAGCCTGCGGCTGTTCGCCGGCTGCCGCGAGGAGTTCATGCACCTCCTGGCAAAGATAGCGCGGCACGAACCCGATATGGACGCCATCACCTGCTATCCTGGCGCCACGGCGGCGAGCCCCTGGACGCGGGCCGCGCCTGGCGGACAGGGAGGTCTGAGGTGGTCGTGGGACGCCTGGGCACCACAAACATGCGTGCACCCTGGGCTCTGGCCTGGAGCCAGCTCGTGCGCGAGCGGGCCCGGTTCGCGATGGCCCTGGCCGGAGTCGGCTTCGCGGTCATCCTCATGCTCGTGCAGCTCGGGTTCCGGAGCGCTGCCTTCGACGGCGCCGTCCGGCTGCACCGTGTCCTCGCCGCGGAGGTGGTGATTGTGCATCCGCGGACCAACGTCCTGGCGGACGTCGCCGGCTTCCCGCGCCGCCGGCTGGACCAGGCGCGGGCGGTCCCGGGCGTCCGCGCGGTGACCGGGGTCAACGCGCGACTCCTGCCCTGGACCAACCTGGACGAGGGGGGGAGCCGATACATCTTTGTCGTGGGCATCGACCCCAGCGCGCACGCCCTCGACCTGCCCGAGGTGAACGCACAATTGGACCGGTTGAAGCTGCCCGAAACGGTCCTCTTCGACCTCAGCTCCCGGCCCGAGTTTGGGATCTCCGGCGACCAGCCCCCCAGGCGGCAGGCGCCGGGAATGAACGGGGGCACCTCCCCCGCCGTGGAGATCAACGGCTACCGCGTGCAGGTGGCGGGGTTCTACCGGCTGGGCATCTCGTTCGCCATCGACGGCACGGTGGTGACCAGCGACCTGAACTTCCTCCGTCTCGTACCCGGGCACCCGCCGGGCCTGATCGAGATCGGCCTCGTGCAGCTGACTCCCGGCGCCGACCCCCTCCTCGTCCGGGACGACCTGGTGCGGACGCTTCCGCCGGATGTGCGCGTGCTCACCAGGAAGGAGTACATGGACCGCGAGGTACACTACTGGGACACGTCGATGTCGATCGGCATCGTCTTTGGGTTCGGCGTGCTGGTGGGGTTCGGAGTGGGGGCGGTGGTCGTGGCGCAGATCCTGTTCTCCGACGTCACGGACCACCTCGACGAGTACGCGACGCTGAAGGCCATCGGCTTCGGTAACCGCTATCTCTACGGGGTCGTGCTCTGGGAGGCCTTCTTCATGGCGTGTCTCGGCTTCGTACCGGGCGTGGGCGCCTCGGCCCTGCTTTACCGGCTGGTGGTGGCGATGACGGGCCTGCCCATGGTCTTCGACCCGACGAGGGCGGGCCTCGTCCTGGGCCTCACCGTGCTCATGTGCTTCGCCGCGGGGCTTCTGGCGCTACGCAAGCTGGAGACCGCCGATCCGGCGGAGATGTTCCGCTGAGCTCCCCGGCCCCGCCCATTATCCGGGCCGAAGGCGTGTGCCATGCGTACGACGCGGACACCCGGAGAGTGCTCGACGACATCACGCTCGAGGTCTCGCCTGGCGAGATCGTGATCATGACCGGCCCCTCGGGGTCGGGGAAGACGACGCTGCTCTCGTTGATCGGCGCGCTGCGTTCCACCCAGGACGGCAGCTTGCGCGTGCTCGGTCGCGAGCTGCGGGGGGCGGCTCGGGGCGACCTCCTCGAGGTGCGGAGGCGCATCGGCTACATTTTCCAGGCCCACAACCTGCTCGACTCGCTCTCCGCCCGGCGGAATGTGGAGATGTCCCTGGTGCACCAGCACGCCTGTCCCTCCCAGGAGATGGCGGGCCGGGCATCCGCCATGCTGCGCGCGGTGGGCCTGGAGGCGCACGTGGAGAAACGCCCGGCCCAGCTCTCGGGCGGGCAGAGACAGCGGGTGGCCATCGCCCGAGCCCTGGTGGGAGAGCCGCGGATCGTGCTGGCGGACGAGCCCACCGCGTCCCTCGACAAGGAGTCGGGGCGCCAGGTCGTGCAGCTGATCCACGATCTGGCGCGGGGGAACGGTTGCGCCGTCCTGCTGGTGACCCACGACAACCGCATCCTGGACGTCGCCGACCGCGTCGTACACATGGAGGACGGCCGCCTGTCGTCGTTCACGGCGGCTGTCACAACGGACGCCCAGCGCATGTTGGAGGCGCTCGCTCGCAACACCCGCAAGGGCGACCTCGTGCAGCGCGTGGAGGACATGCCGCTGGCCTCGTTCTCGGCCCTGCTCGAGCAAGTCACCGCGGAGTCCGAGCAGCTCCTGCGCGTGCTGTCCCTGAGCCAGAACCACGCCTTCGAGAGCATGCTCGACCAAGTGCTGAACGCGTTCACGCTCAAGATCGGCAGGCTCATGTCGGCGGACAGGGCGACGCTCTTCGTGGTCGACGCCGCCTCCTCCGAGCTGTGGTCGAGGTCGGGAGAAGAGCACGTGGAGATCCGCGTCCCCCTGGCCGCCGGGATCGCCGGCTTCGTGGCACGGACAGGGCAGCCTCGGAACGTCCCCGACGCCTACGCGGAGCCACTGTTCAATCGGCGTGTCGACGAGGAGACAGGCTACCGGACGCGCTCGCTGCTCTCCATCCCGATCGTGAACGCAGCCGGCGGCGTGTTCGCGGTGCTGCAGCTCCTGAACAAGATCGGCGGGCAGCCCTTCGGGGAGGCCGACGAGCGCCTGTCGCGCGAGCTCACCGGCCGGCTGGGCGTGATCCTGGAGACGTGGACGACCATGAAACGCACCCAGCGCGACGTCGCGACGTGATGACATGTGTCTCCGGGACCTACCTCGCCTATGAGGACGACGCCCCGGCACGGCCAGACGTGACGCCGCCGCAGGCCGGTCGGACCATGCTGCTCGGCCGAGAAAAGCGGTAGTATCTGCTATGAGTTCTGCGCCGTCCCCCACCTCGCGTCCCCTGTTCTGCTACTCCCGAGAATCGTCGCCCGACGCGGCGATCCTCGGGCCGACCGACGGGACACGTTCACGTGCACGGCAGGGCGTCGCCGTTCTCTCGACTCTGGAGTCTCGACTGAGGGCGGCGGCTCTTCGGTTGTTCGGGAGCGCCGCTCTGTGGCTCCTCGCCGTCCTCGGTGCGGCCGGCTGCGGCGCCCACGGGGACGCCCGGGCCGAGGCGCATCCGTCCTTGCCGGCTCCCGCCGCGCGCGTGGCCGCGCGCGGGCGCCTGCAGCCGCGAGGCGGCCTTCAGCGGATCGCCGGGGCCTCCGACCCCGTCACCGTGGTCGCTCGCCTGCGCGTCGCGGAGGGCCAGTCCGTGCGCGCCGGGCAGGTCCTGGCCGAGCTCGACACCCTGCCCGCGCGGCAGTCCGCGGTGGAGCGCGGCGGGGCGGGCATCGCCGTGCGGCGGGCCACCATCGATCGCCTGCGGGCCGAGTTGGCGATGACCGAGGCCGAGGAGCGACGGCAGGCACGCCTGCACGCAGAGGGAGTGACCGCCGCCGCTGTCCGCGAGGACGCAGCCAGCCGGGTCGAAGCCGGCCGGGCGGCGCTCAAAGAGGCCGAGGCGGCGCTGGCCCTGGCCGAAGCGGACCTCCGCGGCGCACAGGGCGAGCTCGCCCGGGCCGTCGTCCGAGCCCCCGTCGGCGGTCTGGTGGTCAAGGTGATCGCCCATGCCGGCGAGCAGGTCGGCCCCGCCGGGATCCTGGAGCTGGCTGAGACCGGGCTCATGTACGCGGTGGCGGAGGTCTACGAGACCGATGTCGCCCGCGTCCGTCCCGGCCAGCAGGCGATCGTCCGCAGCGCGGCGCTCAGGGACGCGCTGGCGGGCGTCGTCGAGCGCGTGGGCATGAAGGTCGCTAGGCTGGACGCGCTCGGAACCGATCCCGCGGCGAGGAGCGACGCCCGCGTGGTGGAGGTGTGGATCTCCCTCGCGGACCCCGCGCGCGTAGCCGGCCTCACCGATCTCGAGGTCCAAGTCGAGATCACACCCTGAGCCACGGCTGTGGCTTGCGAGGCAGGGCAGGTCGGGAGCAAATCAGCCCGGTGCGAAGGGCGCCCATCCCATGATCTCCAGGACCGACCGTGAGGTGGGCGACGTCGTCGTGACTGCCAGTGACGATCACGCGGCGAGGGTGCTGGAGATGCATGCGGTCGACTACCTGGTGAAGCCGGGGGAGCCCGAGCGGCTGGAGGCGGGCGCGAAGAGCGCCGGCCCGGAGCGCGTGCTCGTCCGCCAGGGGAGCCGCGTCCGCCTGCTGGGAGTGGACGACATCGACTACATCTCGGCCCAGGAGGACCGGGTCCTACTGCGCCAGGGCGCCGAAGAGTACCTGAAGGACCGGAGCCTGGCCGACAAGGAGGCGCCCCTGGGTCCCGCCCGCTTCGTGAGCATCCACGAGGACTGCTTGGTCAACGTCCAGCGGCTCCCGGAGATCGAGCAGGACGACGCGGCGGCAGCATGGCCGTCCTGACAGATGGTACCCGTCTGTCCATGAGCGCGGCGGGGCTCGTGCGCCTGCAGCGGCTCCTGTAGCTACCATGGCCCGGGCGCGCGCGGCGGGACGGAGGCGCGTGATGACCCTCCGCGACATCGTCTCCATCGTCGAGCACGATCTGGCCGCGGTGGAGGTCCTCCTGGAGGAGCAGCTCCGTTCCGGCCTGCTCCCCCAAGAGGACGTCGGGCACCTCCTCCAGGAACGTGGGGAAAGGCGCCTCCACCCCGCCCTGTTGCTGCTGGGCTGCGGTTTGACCGGGTACAACGGCGACCGGGCGGCCCCGCTCGGAGTGGCGGTGGAGCTCATCCACACCGCCACCCGCCTGCACGACGGCATCATCGGCGAGGTCCCGCTGCGCGCGGCCTGCCGCCTCGGCCACCGTTGGGGCAAAGATCTCACCGTGCTCCTCGGCGACTTCCTCCAGGTGAAGTGGGTGTCGATGGCGCTCTCGCAGGACGACCTGCGTATCCCGCGCCTGCTCCTGGACGTCACCCTGCGCATCGTCGAGGGCCAGATTCTGGACCGGGAGCGCTACGGCGACCCCGATGTACCCGAGGCCGACCACCTGGACATCGTCCGGCGCAAGTCCGCGGACCTGTTCTCGGCCTGCCTGCGCATCGGCGGCATCCTCGGCAACGTTGGGGAGGAGCGGGAGCACGCGCTGGCGAGCTACGGTCTGAATGTCGGGATGTGCCTGCAGGTCGTCGACGACATCCTCGACTTCACGGCTCACGGGAGGGAAGAGGGCAGGGCGGCCGCCTCCAGCCTCGGGGACGGCAGGGTCACCCTGCCAGCGATCTACCTCATGCGACGCGCGGGAGCGCGCGGGATCGAGGCGGTCTCGACCATCCTCCGGGACCGTGCCTTCGACCACGTCTCGCGCGAGGAGATCGTGTCCCTCGTGCGTGAGCACGGCGCCCTCGACCAGGCCACAGCCGCCGCGGAGCGCTACGCGGAGTCCGCACGCCAGGACCTCGGCGCCTTCGGGCCGTCGAGCTACCGGGAAGCCCTGGAGAGGGTCCCCCACTACATCCTCTCGCGCCACCACTGAGAGCGCTCCCGCGGACGTTTTTATCGTGCCGCGAGGGGCTCGGCAGATCGTTGATGTCGGTGCCCTCACCGTCGGCTCGATCCACGAGGACTTACAGGATCCACCGTTGCCGTTTGGACTATCTGCCGCAGAGCAGGGCTCCGCCTCGAGCGGCCCAGGTGGGGGGCGGACGTTATCGGAGCAACAAAAAATACTGCGAGCACTCTTGAGCTGTCAACATTTCACTCTTGGTGTGTCAACTAAGTCTCGTCCCGAAGCTGCCCTATTCTGGCGCGCAACTGGGGTTTCGAGAGTGCAGGTACGCTCGTTCGGTAGGTGCGGCCGATGAACCAGACTCTCAGTCCAGATCGCCCGGATCAGGTTCGCACACGCGCCCTAGCTATCCTACAGAGCGCGCGGGACTCGGCGTGGCTGGTGACGAGGGCGTCCATCTAAGGTCGTGCGTCAACGTCTTCAGCCCTCGACTTGGGTGAATGGCGGGGTGGACGGGACTCGAACCCGCGACCTCCGACGTGACAGGCCGGCGTTCTAACCAACTGAACTACCACCCCGCTGGTGGTGACACGACCGGGCAGAGGCGGTCGTCATACGGAAACTCTGGTGGGCGATGCAGGATTCGAACCTGCGACCCCCGGTTTGTAAGACCAGTGCTCTACCGCTGAGCTAACCGCCCGGCGGGACAAACTGAGAGACTACTGGAAACCCGGTTTTTCGTCAAACCTCCACGCTGAACTCACCATCCGCGGGGGCGGCGGCCGCGCTCCCGCTCGGCCCACCAGAGGTCACGGGAGGCAGGGCGTCGGGTCGGCTTCTGGAAGAAGCCCACTAGGGCGAGCCCCAACAGGAACCCGCCGACGTGGGCCCCCCAGGCAACCCCTCCGGTTCCCCCCGGCCCGGAGAGAAGGCTGAGACTCCCGAGGATGAACTGCTGCAGGAACCAGAAGCCGAGGACAATGACGGCCGGAACCTGAAAGAGCGGGAAGAAGAAGAGCAGGGGAGGCGGCAACGCGACCACGACCCGGGCCCGCGGGTAGAGCACGCAGTAGGCCCCCAGAACGCCAGCGATCGCACCCGAAGCGCCAATAGAGGGGATCTGGGAGGCGGGCTCCACAAGAATGTGGGTGTAGGTAGCGCCCCACCCGACGATCAGGTAGAAAACGAGATAGCGCAGGTGGCCCATGCGATCCTCGACGTTGTCGCCGAAAATCCAGAGGTAGAGCATGTTCCCGAGGAGGTGAGCCCACCCCCCGTGCAAGAACATGCTCACAAGAATTCGAGAGTCCAGGGCAGGGTCGAGGACGCTGAGCACGAACTCTAGGGGGCCCAGGGTGCCCCGGGGCCCAGTGTAGAGGGCGGGGATAACCCCGGCCCGGAAGATGAACCGGTCGAGGCGTGCCCCCATCCCCAACTCCATCATGAAGACGAAAACGTTGGCGAGAATCAGGGTGATGTTGACGAAGGGGAAGGACCGCGAAGGGACGTCGTCGCGGAGAGGGATCACGGAGCCAGGGATTCCGCTAGTGCCTCACGCCAGGGGCGCAGGGGGGGCAAGCCCAGACCCCGATAGCGCCCCGTGTCCAGCGCGGAGTAGGGCGGGCGAGCGGCCGGGCTGCTGAGCTCCGCGGCCCCGATGGCGGTGACGGGGGCCTCCACCCCGGCCAGGGCGAGGCCGGCCACCGCTAGCTCGTACCAGCTGCACGAACCCTCGTTCGCGACGTGGAACAGGCCGCGGGCCCGTGCGCGCACCAGGGCCAGCGTGGCCCGCGCCAGGTCAGGCGCGTAGGTAGGTGAGAAGACCTGATCCTTGACGACGCGGAGGGGTTTGGCGGCCCGGGCCTGCTCCAGAATTCGCTCCACGAAGGAGCCTCCTTTTTGCCGGCTCCCCCCGCGACCAAAAACGCCGCTCGCGCGCACCATGAGCCACTCGGCGCGGGAAGCGGCCACGAAGCCCTCGCCCGCCAGCTTGGACACCCCATAGGCGCCGAGCGGGCGGGGGCAGTCATCCTCACGGTAGGGACGGGTCAGAGCGCCGTCGAAGACGTAGTCGGTGGAGAAATGGACGAACAGCGCACCTGCCGCCCCTGCCGCCTGGGCGAGCAGGCGAGGGCCGAGCGCGTTCACTTCCAGGGCGCGGGCGGTCTCGGTCTCGGCCCCATCGACCTTGTTGTAGGCGGCGGCGTTGAAGATGACGTCCGGTGCCACCCGCCGGACGGTGGCTTTGACCCACTCTGCGTCCGTTACGTCCAGCTCTGCCCGGCCCCCCGCCCAGGCCACTTCGTCCCCCAACTGGAGCACTAGCTGACGACCGAGCTGGCCCGCGGCCCCCGCCACAAGTGCCTTCACCCGTCGATCCGGCCCGCCAGGCGGAAGTCACGGTCGGTGAGACCGCCGCTGTCGTGACTGGTGAGGGTCAAGGTCACGCGGCGATAGCTGATCAGGATGTCGGGATGGTGATCCATCGCCTCCGCAAGCTCGGCCACGCGGTTGACGAAGAGCATGGAACCCTTGAAGTCGGAGAAGACGTATGTCTTCCGTATCTCGAGCTCGCTCCCCAGAAGCTCCCAGCCCGGCAAGGCTTTAACCCGCTCCCGGGCCTCCGGTGGGTTGAGGCGCGCCATCTGGACCTCCGTCGTGGACGTTCCCTCGGCCGGCTATGCGGTCACGCGGGAGCGGCGGGGGAAGGACGGGGCCGTCGTCGGCGGTGTCGCCGGCGGCGCCGGCCGGGTCGCCGCTCCTCCCCGGCAGGGGGGGGCCCGGCGGGCGGCGGCACCCCGGGCAGAACCTTGACGTCGCCCGCGTCGAGGTCGCGCCAGTGGGCGGCCAAGGCGGGCCCCTCGGCCCCGCCGTGGATCTCCAGCCAACGCAGGGCTTCTTCAAAATAGCCGCGGCCGGCCAGAACCTGCTTGAGACCGGGCGAGCGTTGGACCTCCCGAAGCCGCCGCTGGGACAGGAGAATAAGGCGCAGGCGATCGAGGTCACGCCGCGCGAAAGGAAGGGTGAAGGGCGGGGGCGCCTCGGAGGGGGGCGGCTCCTCGACCTCGCCGAGGACGGCCATCTCCGTGGCCACGTCCTCGGTTGGGCCTTCCTCCCGTGCCTCGTCGCGGCGCGTGGGAGCGCTGCTCGCGCGGCGGAGGGGCACGCCGAGGGGAACGAGCAGCGTCCCCATGAGCAGCGAGTTGGTGAGCTGCTCAGGGGGGCAGAGGCCGGCGTTGCGGTAGTCGTCGAGGCGCTGGAGGCTGCCCAGGAGGCGCTCCCCCCCTTCCGTGATCGCCTGGTCGGCCTCCGGGAGCAGATAGGTCAGGAGACCGATCTCGTGGAGCAACCGGAACGTCTCGCGGGACGCTCCTTGGCGCAAGATCTTGTAGAACTCGTCCAGGATGCGGGCGGGGCTGCTGCGTACGATCTCGCCCCGCAGGAAGCGGATGGCCTCCACCGTGTCCTGGTCGATCGTGAAGCCCAAGCGCGCGGCCAGGGCCACCGCCCTCAGCATACGAACCGGATCCTCGCGGAAGCGCACCGCGGGGTCGCCGATGGTGCGGATCACCCTCCTCTGGAGGTCCTCAAGACCGCCCACCCAGTCGATGACCGAGAAAGTGGCGATGTCGTAGAAGAGCGCGTTGACCGTGAAGTCTCGGCGGAAGGCGTCCTCCTCCGGCGTGCCGAAGGTATTGTCACGGCGGATGATCGTGTCGCCCTCCTCGGGCTGGGCCTGCCGGCGGAAAGTCGACACCTCGACGACCTTCCGGCCGAAGCGCACGTGGCAGAGGCGGAAGCGACGGCCAATGATGAAGCAGTTGCGAAACAACTTCTTGATTTGCTGGGGATGAGCTGAGGTACCGATGTCGAAGTCCTTGGGCCGGCGCTCCAGGAGGAGGTCGCGCACTCCGCCGCCCACGAGATAGGCCACGAACCCGTGGTTCTTTAGACGATAGAGCACCTTGAGGGCGTCGGGGTCGATGTTCTTGCGGGAGATGACGTGTTGGGCGCGGGCGAGTATCTTGGGCGCGACGTTCCCGGGAGTGGCTTCCACTCGGGGATTATACCCGCAGGGGGCGGATCACCACCCGGCCTCCCTTTCGCTCGACCTGGAGGCGCACGCCTTCCGGAAAGAGGTCGGGCAGGCGGAAGGGCGGGAGGGGACGAGCGGGGTCACGCATGAAGATCCCCTCCTCCCCCCGGATGGCGCCAACGAACAGCAGTTCCCGCCATTTCAGCGCCGGGATCGAAAACCCGTCACCGAGGATGCGGACATCGGCGAAGGGCTCTTGCGTGTCGGCCATCGTCATTCCCGGGAGTGCAGGTGTCCGGCAGGGACGCGGCCGACCCTGGTTCGCACCATCTTCCGCGCCATGTGCTCGAGCAGGCGGACGTCCTTGGGCGTGAGTTCTGCCCGGGCGAACAGAGCGCGCCACTCGCGGAAGTACCGCTCGACGTTGACTTTCGGCAGGGCCTCCACTGCCTGCAGTCCCTCGCACAGCAGGCCGAGCATGGCTTCCTTCAGCTCGTGGGTGGCCAACCGTGGATGGGAAGAGGGAAGCCGGCCGGCACGGAAGACTTCGTAAGCCACGATGGCGACGGCGTGGGAGAGGTTGAGCGCGGGCTGGTGGGGATGAGTGGGGATCGTCGCCCGCTGGCCGCAGCGGGCCAGCTCGTCCGCGGTGAGGCCCGACGTTTCAGGGCCGAAAACGAGAGAGGCAACCGCGCCCTCGCCCAAGGCGGCCACACGGGCCGCCGCCTCCCGGACGTCGAGGACCGGAGCCTTGCGTTCTCCCCGGCTGGAAAGGGCGACCGCAAGCGCGGAGTCACCGACGGCGCCCCCGAGATCGGGGAAGACTCGAGCCTGCTCGAGCACATCCTGGGCGCCCCAGGCGGTGCGCCAACATTCGACGGTGCGCCAGTCGCCCGGAGCCACAAGGTCAAGCCCGGCCAGCCCCGCGTTGCGCACGAGGCGGGCGGAGGCGCCGACGTTGGCGGGGCCCTCGGGCCGGACCAGGACGATGCGGACCCGGGGCAAGCCCGCCTAGGCCCCGGGGGGGGTGTAGTGGATGTAGGCGTTGAGCCAGCGGATCTCCTCGTCTTTCTCGCTGAGGTCGATCTGCAGGAGGTCCCTCTGGGAGCACATCCCCACCAGTCGGTCTCCGTGCACGACGGGCAGGTGGCGGCAGCCCGCCTGCTTCATCTTGCGGAGCCCGTCCTCGTGGGACTCGTTGACCGCCGCCACCACCAGGTCTCGGCTCATGATCTCCCGGACCATGACCTCGTCGGGGTCCAGGCCGGGCGCTACCACCCGGCTCATGATGTCGCGCTCGGAAACAATGCCGGCCAGGCGGTCCCCTTCCAGAACCGCCACCGCCCCCACCCGGCGCTCAGTCAGATAGCGGGCGGCCTCACGTACGGTCTGGTCGCAACGGACGTGGTAGACCTCGCGGCCCGCCACCATGGCACCGATCGTCTTCATGGATCGTCTCCCTTCCGCTCCGCTTCCGGCCAATGACGCAGGAAGCGACGCACACGGGGATGCTGGCGGCAATAGTCCTCGAGCTGTTCACGCAGCCGACCACGGTCCATCTCGGAGAGCGTCACGAATTCGAGGCCGGCCCCCGCGGGCAGTTCCTTGGAGGGCAGGGGCTGGCCGGCCGGGTGCCACCAGGCCACCCGGCAACTGGCCGCGAACGGGATCTCGTTTCCGGGAAGGGAAACCCGGATTTCGATCTCCGTTCCCACGGGCAGCGGCTCCGCCCGTTCGATGAAGACGCCGGACAGGCCGACATCGATGACGAACACCTCTTCCTGGGTGCCGCCTTTGTGGGTGAGGGTGGCCCGTCGGACAAACGGGATCCGTAGCTTCCTCAGGACGCTCTCGGGAGGAACTCCCTCCTCGGCGTTGGGGAGCACGGCTTTTGGCATCTTGGGATCCTTGATCAGGCTAGCATCCCCCGCGCGAGGCTGTCAACGGTCCCCCGTCACATCGGCCCGCGAGGGCTCGCCGCGTTGACAGCCCGCTCAAGGCTGTGGTTGAATGCCCGAGTTAAGCTCATTCTTTGCTAGGATTTTGTGGCTTTTAGGGGCGGCCCGCCGTGACCGGTTCCTCTAATGACGTGACCCATCCGACGTTGGTCGTGACCGGCGGCCCCCTCGACGGGACCGTCTTCGTGGCCGATGCTGCCCAGAACCTGTTGGGGTCCAGCAGCGACTGCCAGATCCAGGTCCTGCTCGGCAACGTCGAGCCCTTTCACGCCAAGCTGACGCGCAACCCCCGGGGCCTTCTCCTCTCGGACGGCGGTAGCGCCACCGGCACCTACGTCAACGGCGAGAAGATCGGCGCGGACCACCTGCTGAACGATGGCGATCGCATCTGCCTGGGGCCACCGGGCTCGAAAGGCAGCGCGAAGATGCTGGTGCGGCTGCCACCGGGAGGCGGTGGCCTTTCCGCCGGCTCCACCGACGGGAGCGAGGTCGTTGACACCGACGCCGAACCTCTAATCCTGGTCAAGCCGGACCACGCTCCGGAGAGCACGCCCGGGCCGACCAGTCCTTTTTCCGCTCCCCCCCTCCCACCGCCGGCGGCTCCTGCCGCGTTCCCCCCCCCGCCACCTCCTCCCCCCTCCCCGCCCGTGGAGGTCCCCAAGGCCGCACCCGCGCCGCCGCCACCTCCGCCCCCGCCCCCGCCGACAGAGGCCAAGAAGCCCGCCCCGCGGCCCGAGTACACGACGGACCTGCCCTCCATCGGAGATGAGCGCGCGCGGGCGCCCCTGGAAGTCCCTCCCCCGACCGTCGGCAAGCCCAAACCGTCAGTCATCCCCAAGGTCCGGGCGCGCGCGCCTCTGTCCCCCGCGCTGATCCTCGGCCTGCTCGCGCTCGTCTTGGCCGCGGGCGGCTACTACGCGTTCCATCGCTTCTGGAAGACCCGCCCCGTGCTCTCCTCCGTCCTGCCCCCCAAGGTCGAGCCGGGCCAGACCGTCACCCTGACCGGGACCGGTTTCGAGACGGAGCCGGCCGGGAACACGGTCCGTATCGGGAGCCAGCTCGGCGTCGTCACTTCCGCCGGCACGACCCAACTGACCGTTACCGTGCCCGCAGCCTTGGCCGACGCCGGGCCCCAGGACCTACCCGTGCGGGTGCAGACGCGGGGCGGCCAGTCCCAACCCCTCACGCTGAAGGTCTACCGGCTGCCGAAGATTCTCGCCATCGAGCCGGAGGTGAGCATGCCCGGGCAGGAGATCGTGCTGCGGGGCCAGAACCTCGGTGGCAAGCCGCTCATCGTGGTCGTGGGCGGCCTTACCGCCGAAGTCAAGGAGGCAGAGCCGGAGGCCCTGCGCGTAGTCGTGCCCGATGTCCCCGTGATCCAGGGACGCACGACTCCGGTCTACGTCCAAATCGGGCCCGACTCGGCGAAACCGGGCGAGCTGATCCTGGGCCGTCTTCCCCTAGTACTACAGCTGTCCCCATCATCCGGATCGGCAGGCGACCGCGTGATCGTGCGGGGTCGGGGCTTCGACGCCGAGCCCTCCCGGAACGTGGTCACTTTCGGCGGTCAGCCGGCCCTGGTGCTCGCGGCCTCTGCTGCCGAAATGACGGTTTCAGCCCCCGGGCTCGTGGGGGCGTCGACGCAGACCGAAGTCCCGGTGGTGGTGAGAGCCCACGGCAGCGCCTCCACCACCTCCGCCCTGTTCGTGCTCAAGCGGGTTTCGGCGGGCACGTTCCTTCCCCGGTTTTTCGCGACGCCGGTGGCCGAGTTCCCGGGCGAAGACCTGGCCTTCGTCTCCAGTGAGCTTGGTCCGCTGTTCGTCCTTTCCGGAAAGGGGGAGGCCACCTCGACCGCGGAGAGGGCGGTGCACCTGGCGAGCACCCTGAATACTCTGGTGGAGAACGGGGCCACCAGGCCGCCGACGTTCGAGTTCCGCGAGAAACCGGCCCCCAATGTGGCCGTGGTCGGCAACCCCGTCCCGCTCCTCATCGCGGGGACGGCCGATGCCGCTGCTTATGACAAGCCCTGGGATCCCGGCCAGAAGAGCTCAGGACGCGCCTCCCCCCGCAGCTTGGCCAACTACTGGACCGCCCTATTGCAGGACTATTTCACCCTCTTCCTCCGCGGCCAGAGACCCTTGCGCGTCATCGAGCTGTCGCCGCGGGGGAAGGCCCTGAGCGAAATCTACTCCGAGGCGCTGCGGGAGGTCGGGTCCGGGGCGGGCGTGCCGAGTCGGATCGTCCAGCCCTTGGGCGTCTCCCTCTCCAGGGCCCTGCGTGAGATGGCGCTCCTGCTGCCCACCGAGGGCCAGGCGCGGGCAACGGCCGCGCTGGAGGGGCGCTGGGCCGGCACCATGGAAGAAGGAGGGGGAGGGCCGCGCGAGATCCGGATCCGCTTCCGCTTGGAGGGCCCGCGATTGTCGGGCTCGCTGTCCGCGGGGGAGGGGGGCATCGAGATGGCCACCCCCCTCCGGGAGATCGTCTACGAGAGGGGAACCTTGCGCTTCAGGGTGGAGGTCTCGGGCTCGCCGCGGCTCTTCAGCGGCAGCTTCCAGGGTGACTCGATCACGGGGACGATCCAGCGGGGGGCCGCGGACAAGGCGGCCGGCGGACGCTTCTCCCTTAAATACGTTGAGTAGGGGCCGCGTCCGCACCGGCCTCGAGGAGCTGCTGGCCCGCCCCGGGGACCTGCGAGGCCTCCGCATCGGGCTTGTGGCCAACCCCGCCTCCGTCACCCCTGATCTCGAGCATGCCTCGCTAGCGCTCAAGTCCTCCCGGGCCTTCCGGCTGGCTGCGCTCTTCGGCCCCGAGCACGGGATCTGGGCCGATGCCCAAGACCTGGTCGAGGTGGAGGACAGCCGGGACTCCGCCACCGGCCTCCCCGTCCACAGCCTCTACGGCAAGAACCGGGTCCCCACCCCCGCCATGCTCGAGGGTTTGGACGCGGTGGTCCTCGACCTGCAGGACGTCGGCTCGCGCTACTACACTTTCATTTATACGATGCTGAACGTGTTGGAAGCGGCGGCTCGCGATCGCCGGCGCGTCGTGGTCCTCGACCGGCCCAACCCCCTGGGAGGGGTGACGGTGGAGGGCAACGTCCTCGAGCCCGAATACCGGTCCTTCGTGGGGCTTCACCCGCTCCCGGCGCGCCACGGCCTCACCATAGGCGAGCTTGCCCTCCTCTTCCAGGCCGAGCTCGCCCTCCCGGTGGATCTTCGGGTGGTGCCCATGCGGGGCTGGCGGCGCCCGATGCACTTCGAGGAGACGGGCCTGCCCTGGGTGCTGCCCTCTCCAAACATGCCCACCGTGGACACCGCGTTCGTCTACCCGGGAGGGTGCCTGATCGAGGGTACCAACCTCTCCGAGGGACGGGGCACCACCCGGCCCTTCGAGATGGTAGGGGCGCCCTGGCTCGATCCCTGGGTCCTGGCCCGGGACATGGCACGCGAGCGCCTACCCGGAGTCCGCTTCCGTCCCGCGTTCTTCACCCCCACTTTCCAGAAGCACGCCGGTCGGCTGTGCGGCGGCGTGCAGGTTCATGTTCAGGATCGCGGGCGCTTCTCCTCCTATCTGACCTACCTCCTGCTCATCGCGCACGCCCGCCGCCAGGACCAGTCCCGTTTTGCCTGGCGCGATCCTCCCTACGAATACGAGTACGTCAAGCGCCCCATAGACATCCTCTGCGGAACGGGCCGGGTTCGGCAGACGATCGAGCGCGGCCTGTCTCCCCGGCTCCTGGCCCGGGCCTTCCGGGCGGACGCGGCTGGCTTCCGGCGCCGTCGGGCCCCCTTCCTTTTGTATTGAATTCCTTGAACGGGGGGGCGGAGCTTCTGATAGACTCCGACTTCCCTCCCCCTCTCCGGGCGTCCCTCACGCCCGGGCCACGCAAGGAGCGTCTGCTGACCGCCGCTGACCCCGTTGCCCTCATCACTCTCGCCGTGATCCTCGGGGGCGTGATCGCCTTCCTCATCTCCTCCCTCCGCAGCCGCGGAACCGACGACGACGGGCACCCCGCCCTCGAGGACCTCCAGCGGCGGCTGGCCAGGATCGAGGATCAGGCACGGGAGCAAGCCGAGATATTCCGGCTCATTCCCCTTCTGCTTCACCAGATGTTCACGGTTCCAGGCCGCCGGGGGGCCGCGCCCCTGGCCCTGGGCCTCGTACAGCAGCTTCTGCGCCCGGAGCAATGCGCGGTCTTCATGGCCCGGCCCGCCCAGCGCCGCCTGGCCCTGGCCGAGGGGCACGGGCTGCCCGCCTCTCTCGTCCCCGGCTTCGAACTTGAATACGGGCAGGGTCGCGTGGGCCACGTGGCGGAGGCCCGGGTGGTCATGGACGAGGCGGACTTCGCGGCCGCCAGCCCCCTCCTGAAGAGTCATCTCGAGGCCACCGTCACCCCCGGCCTGCGCGCGGACCTCCTGGCCCCGATCGAAGACGAGGGCGAACTCATCGGCGTCCTGTGCGTGGGAGGCCTTCGGACCGGGCGCGGCCACGAGAAGGCCCTGCTGCGAATGGTAGCGGACGTGACCGCGGTCGCCCTGGCCCAGATCACCCGCCTACGCGCCACCGAGGAGGCCGCTAACGTGGACTCCTTGACCGGGGTCTACAACAAGCGGCACCTCCAGAGGCGGCTGGAGGATGAGTTGCAGAAGGCGCAGCGGGAGGGCGTGCCCCTGACCCTCCTCATGCTGGACATCGACCACTTCAAGAACTACAACGATGCCAACGGACACTTGGAAGGGGACGAGGTCCTCAAGAAAGTGGGCCAAGTCCTGAAGGGCTCGATCCGGGAGGACGACGTGGCCGCTCGCTACGGAGGCGAGGAGTTCGTGGTCCTCTATTTGGGGGCGGGCAAGGAGCTGGCCCTGCGCCTGGCGGAGGGCCTGCGGCGGGCCGTGGAATCGTTCGCCTTTGCCCACCGCGAGCTGCAGCCACTGGGCGCTCTGACCATCTCCGGAGGAGTCGCGAGCTTCCCTCGCGACGCGGGGAGCAGTGTCGATTTGATCCGTGCCGCCGACCAGGCCCTCTATGAGGCCAAGGCCTCCGGCCGCAACCGCATCCTGGCCGCGCGCATCACGTAGCCGAGGACGGCTCCTCGCGTATCGCGACCGCTTCTGGCTTGCCCGCCCCCGCGGGCGTCCTCCGGGAGGTGGTCAAGACCACCGCTACCAGGATCAGCGCCGCCCCCCCCACGAGAGTTGCGGAAACCGGCTCCCCCAGGATCGCCGACCCGAGGGCCACCGCGACCAAGGGGTTCACGTAGGCGTAGGTGCCGACCGTGCTCGCGGGCAACTCGTTCAGGCAGTAGGCAAAGGCAGTAAAGGCCAGGAGGGAGCCGAAGACCGCGAGGTAGACCAGGGCCACCCAGGCCCGGGCGGAGGCCGCGCCCAGGAGCCCGAGGTCCTCTCCTAGCAGGCGCGACAAGACGAAGAGCAGGGCCGAGCCGGCCAGCATCTCGACCGCGGAAGCGGTCAGGAGGGGCAGCCGGCGGGGCACGGATTGGGCGTAGAGCGAGCCCGCCGCCCAGGACACGCAGGCGATCTCCAGGGCCAGGATCCCGGGCCAGTGGCCGGCGGGCACGCCTCCCTCCGGGCGCACGACGAGAGCGACCCCCCCCAGGCCGACCAGCGTGCCCAGCCAGACGCGCGCCGTCCAGGCCTGCCCGCCCGGTCGCAAGCCATCCAGCAGGGTGAGCCAGAGCGGCACCGTGGCCACCACTAGGGCCGCGATCCCGCTCGGGATCGTCCGCTCCGCCCACATGACGAGTGCGTTGCCCCCGGCCAGAAGCAGGATCCCCACAAGGGCGTAGTCGAAGAGCTGCCGGCGGTCCGGCCGGGCGCGGGAGCGGTCGGCGAAGAAGGCAATGACGGCCATGACCGAACCCGCGGCCGAGAAGCGCAGGGCAGCCCCTAGGAAGGGCGGCATCTCCCGCACCACGATCCTTATGCCCAAGTAGGTCGACCCCCACACGACGTAGATGACGAGCAGGGAAAGCCAGGGCAGCAGCTCTCGGCGAGGGGAAGCCATGGTCACGGTAGGAGGGCCGGCTCCACCGGCCCCAGGGGCCCTTTCTCGACCAAGGTCTCGAGCACGAAGGCGGTGCGGGACGACTGAAGGGCGCGGGTAGCCTGCAGGTCGGCGAGCAGGGCGCTCACGTCCTCGATCTGGCGGCACTGGATCTGGGCCACGAAACAGTCCTCGCCGCTCACTCGGTAGACGGACCTTACCAGGGGGCTCCCGGTGAGCCGGCGCAAGACGTCCTTCTCCTTCTCGCGGGAGACGCCCCCGTCAAGGGTCAGGCGGACCTGCGCCCGGACCCCGAGGCCCAGGGCGGCGGGGTCCACATCGGCCCGGTAGCCCCGGATGACCTCCCTCCGCTCGAGGTCACGAATGCGCTCGGCCACGGCCTGCCGGGATAGACCGAGGTCCTTGGCGAGGTCGGCCGCAGTCCGCCGGCCGTCCCGGGAAAGCGCGAGTACGAGCCTCCGGTCCACGGGGTCCAGCGCCCCGCCCGCCGGGGAATTCCGCTTCATTTCCAAACACTACGCAGGATTCCTGTAAACCGTTCCATCGAATGTCAAGGTGTTGGCGTCCGCCGTTTGACAAAGGCCCGAATCCACGCCCTCCCCCGGACACGGTTGGCGTTAACATCTCTTGACCCACGAAACCCTTGACGGCGGTGCAGGCGCGGAACCACAATTCGGGTCTCCGGCCGGTGGCCCCATAAGCCCGGCCGATCCCGCGAGGTGCAAGCATGCGCAAGCCTCCCTCCCGCGAGGACGAGAATCCCAGCCCCGGATTCTCCCGGCGCGCTTTCTTGAAGACGGCCGGCGTCGGGGCCGCCGCCACCGGCCTGGTGGGCGTGGAGTCGCGGCCCCTGGGAGCCACCGTCCTGGGCCGCGAGGCCGCACCCCTGAGCCTGAAGGTCAACGGCTCCCTGCGCACCGTGACCGTCGAGCCACGGGTCACGCTCTTGAACGCGCTCCGCAACCACCTGGACCTCACGGGGGCCAAGCAGGTCTGCGACCGGGGCAGTTGCGGCGCCTGCACCGTGCTCCTAGACGGGGAGCCGGTCTGCTCCTGCCTCATGCTGGCCGCCGACGCCGCCGGCCACGAGATCACGACCGTGGAAGGCCTGGGCACACCCGAGAAGATGAGCCCCTTGCAGGCCGCTTTCGTGGAGTCTGACGCCCTGCAGTGCGGCTTCTGCACGCCCGGTTTCGTGGTGGCGGGCACCGCCCTCCTCTCCCACAACCCGGACCCGAGCCTGGAGCAGGTGAAGGACGGCCTGGCCGGGAACCTCTGTCGGTGCGGGACCTACGGCCGCGTATTCGAGGCGGTCCAGAAGGCGGCCCGGGTGCAGGCGGCCGCGCGAAAGAAGGGGTAGGCCATGGCCCAGCAGACGCCGACCAAGGATGGACCGACCGTCACCTTCAACGTGAAAGCGGGCATCCCGGGCGCTCCCCAGACGCTGGAGGTGCACGCGGCGGAAGGGGATATCAAGCCCTGGGACCTCGACTCCCAGCTCCGGATTGTCAAGGGACGCCAGACCCGCCTGGAGGGACCCCAAAAGGTCACAGGCCGGGCGAAGTACACCTTCGACATCAGCCTCCCCGGCATGCTCTGGGGGAGGATGGTCGGGGCCAGCGTGCCCGCCGCCGAGATCGTGAAAGTCGACACCAGCCGGGCGGAGGCCCTGCCCGGCGTCAAGGCTGTCTGGACCACGGAGTCGCGAACCGTGCGCTTCGCGGGCCAGGACGTGGCCGCGGTGGCCGCGGTCTCGCCCGAGGTTGCGGAGGACGCGGCGCGGCTCATCCAGGTCACCTACGACGAGAGGCCTTACGTCACCGACATCGAGAAGGCCATGGAGACCGACGCCCCCCTCGTCTACGAGCCCGACCAGGTTCCGGGCTCCAAGGACATCCCGCGCAAGGGGAACATCCTTGGTCCCCAGAGCCCGCGCCGGGGCGGGGCGCGGGGCGACATCGAGAAGGGGTTCGCGGAGGCCATGGTCACGGTCGAGCCGACCTACGTGATCCCGGTGCACACCCACTCGCCCCTGGAGAGCCACGGCGTCGTGGCCCTTTGGGAGGGGGACCAACTCACGGTCTACGCTTCCACCCAAGGGATCTTCACCGTCCGCGACGGGATGGCGGAAGCCCTTGCCATCGACCGCAAGAACGTCCGCGTGATCACCGAGCATATGGGGGGCGGCTTCGGCAGCAAGCTCGCCCCCTCCGCGGTGGGCAGCGCTTTCGCGGTGGTGGCCTGTCGCCTGGCCAAGAAGGCGGGGGCGCCCGTAAAGCTCATGTTGGACCGGAAGCAGGAGCACCTCTGCACCGGCAACGCTCCCAGCGCGGTCATGACCGTCCGCCTGGGGGCCCGCCGCGACGGTACCTTTACCGCCGTCCACTACCGCTCCTTCGGCTCCGCGGGCATCGCAGGAGGGGCGGGGACGGGGGGGCCGGCGGGAAGCCTCTATCAGAACTGCCCCAACCTGAAGATCGAGGAGCACGACGTCTTCACCAACGCGGGCCCGGCCGCACCCCTGCGCGCCCCCGGCCATCCCCAGGGGGCTTTCGCCCTAGAGTCGGCGGTGGACGAGCTGGCCTACAAGCTGGGCCTGGACCCCCTCGAAGTCCGGAGGAAGAACGAATCGAGCCCCGTGCGTCTGATGCAGTACGACATCGGGGCCAAGGCCATCGGTTGGGAGCGGCGCCATAAGAAGCCGGGCGAGGGCGCCGGTCCCCGCAAGCGGGGCCTCGGCATGGCCAACGGCAACTGGTACGTGATCGCTCGGGGCAGCGGGGTGGGGGCGGAGATCAAGGTCCATCGCGACGGCAGCGTCGAGCTGTTCTCGGGAGCCCAGGACATCGGCTCCGGATTCCGCACCGCCATGACCATGGTGGCGGCGGAGGAGCTCGGGCTCCGGGTCCGGGACATCCAGACTCACGTCGGCGACACCCGCTTCCCGGAGGGCCCCGGGTCCGGCGGCAGCAACACCACGAACTCCGTGGCCCCCGTGGTGCGGTTGGCCGCCCACGAGGCCCGGGGGAAGGTGTTCGATCTGGCCGCGGGCCTCCTCGGGGTCAAGCGCGAGGAACTCCAGGCCGCCGAGGGCAGGATCTTCGTGGCCGCGGCGCCCTCCCGGGCCGTGACCTTCAAGCAAGCGGCGGCCAAGATGCCGGGAGAAGTGGTCGCTTGCGTGGCGGAGAGGAAGAAGCAGTACGAGACCTTCCGGGGCGACCTGGCAGGGACGCAGTTCGCGGAGGTCGAGGTGGACACGGAGACGGGAGAGGTGCGGGTCATCAAGATGGTCTCCGTGAACGACTGCGGCTTCCCCGTCAACTCCCTCACCGCCGAGAGCCAGGTCATCGGGGCCATGATCCAGGGGGCTTCCTGGGCCCTCCTCGAGAACCGCATCCTGGACCGCAACGTGGGGACCATGGTCAACCCCAACCTGGAGTCGTACAAGATTTTCTCCCCCAAGGACATGTTCGAGGCGGTCTCGATCCTGACCCCGATCGCCAACGCCGGCAACAACACGTCCACGGCCGGACTCGGCGAGCCACCCCTCGTCCCCAGCCTGGCCGCCATCGCGAACGCCGTTTACAACGCCACCGGGGCCCGGGTGCGGACCCTGCCCATCACCCCCGACCGAATGCTCGCGGCCCTGTCCGAAGAGCGGAGGAGGGCATAACCATGCATGGCTTCGAGCTGGCGAAGGCGACGAGCGTGGCCGAGGCGCGCGACCTCCTCGCGGACAGCAAGGGGAGCGTGCTCAAGGCCGGCGGCATCGACCTCCTGGATCACCTGAAGGAGCACCTCCTCGAACCCTCGCGGGTGGTGGACCTGAAATCGATACCCGGCCTGGACCGCATCACGGTGGAGGCCGACTCCGGCCTGAAGATCGGCCCCCTGGCCACCCTGGCCCGGGTGGCCGGCCACCCCGGCGTGCAGAAGTCGCACCCCGCGCTGGCCAAGGCCTGCGGAGAGGCCGCTTCCCCGCAGATCCGCAACGTGGCCACGATTGGAGGCAACCTGCTCCAGCGGCCACGCTGCTGGTACTACCGGCTCGAGTCATTCAAGTGTCTGAAGAAGGGCGGGGACGTCTGCTTCGCGGTGGGGGGTGAGAACCGCTATCACGTCATTTTCGGGGGCGGGCCATCGTATGCCCCCCACCCCTCGAACGCGGCCGTGGCCCTCCTGGCCTACGGGGCCTCCTTCGTGCTGGACGGGCCCAAGGGCGCGCGTACGGTGGCCGCGGGCGAGTTCTTCGTCCCCCCCACCAAGGACCCGGAGCGGGAGAACGTCCTCGCCCCGGGCGAGGTCCTGACCGAGATCCGTGTCCCCTCGGCGGCGGGGATGAAGTCCACCTACACGGAGATCCGCGAGCGCACCGCCTTCGACTGGCCGCTCGTCTCCCTGGCCGTAGCCCTGCGCACGGAAGGGGGAGCCGTCAAAGACGCCCGCGTGGTCCTGGGCGCGGTGGCGCCGATCCCCTGGCGGTCAACGCGGACGGAGCAGGCGATCCTGGGCAAGCCCCTGGACGAGGCAACCCTTTCCGCCGCCGCGCGGGCCGCCATCGTGGGGGCGGCGCCCTTGTCGGACAACGGCTACAAGGTCGGGCTGGTGCAGACCCTCATGCGCCGGACCCTCCTGTCTCTCGCCTGAGGACAGACCATGGAACCAGCCGAGGTCGAAGACACTCCCGTCTGCAAGCGCCTGCGAACCAAGATGTACTACGTCCTGGGCCGGGACCACGTGGACCTCAAGGTCTCCTCGCCGACCGCGCAGTATTGGTGCTCGCGCACGGCCACCGTCCTCGGGCCCGACGACGTGTACTGCAGCCCGGAGTCGTGCCAGCCCCACCGGGGCTGTTTCGAGCCGGACTGAAGCCCGCGGGGGCGGGCCGCCGCACGGTCTCGCTCTTGCCCCGCTCCCGGCGAAGGCGCCCGCGCGCGCGACCGCCCCTTAGGCGGTCTGTATGACCTTGAGCACCCGCATGGCCTGGATGGAGATCTGGGCCGCGACCTTGCCCGCCACGTCGACGAAGGCCCGCGCGGCGGGTGCCTCCGGGGCCGCGACCACGATCGGTTGGCCCTCGTCCCCCCCGGAGCGAACGCGGGTGTCGATGGGAACCTCGCCCAGGAAGGGGATGCCCATGTCCTCCGCCATCCGCGACCCCCCTCCGTGGCCGAAGATGTCGGTCCGCTCCCCGCAGTGGCCGCAGACGAAATAGCTCATGTTCTCGACCACGCCCAGGATCGGAATGTTGAGCTGGCGGAACATCGCGACCGCCTTGCGCACGTCGGAGACGGAGACGCCCTGGGGGGTGGTCACGACCACGGCCCCCGCCATGGGCACGCTCTGGGCCATGCTGAGCGCGATGTCCCCCGTGCCAGGAGGCAGGTCCACGATCAGGTAGTCCAGCTCGCCCCAAGCCACGTCCCGCATGAATTGCTGAACCGCCCCGTGCAGCATGGGTCCCCGCCAGATCACCGGCTGGTCCGGGGGGACGAGCATGCCCATGGAGATGACCTTCAGCCCGTGGGCTTCGGGGGGGATCATCTTCTTGTCCTCGCTCACCTCCGGTTGGTCGGTGCTCCCCAGCATCTGGGGGATGTTGGGGCCGTAGACATCGGCGTCCATAAGGCCCACTCGCGCCCCCTTCCGGACCAGGGCCACCGCGAGGTTGACGGAGGTGGTGGACTTGCCCACCCCGCCCTTGCCCGCCCCCACGGCCAGGATGTTGCGGATGCCGGGCACCGCCTGCCGACCGAAACCACCGCGGGCCCGGACCTCGGCCGTCATCTTGGCCCGGGCCACTCTGACCCCGGGCAGGGCGGCCACCTTTTCCTCCGCCTCCGCCTTCATCTGGTCCTTGACCGGGCAAGCGGGAGTGGTCAGCTCGATCGTGAAGTCCACCTCCTCGCCCTCGATCTTGACCTCCTTCACGAAGCCCAGGCTGACGATGTCCTTGTGGAGGTCGGGATCCTGGATTGTCCGCAGCACCGAAAGGACCTGGTCTTTTGACACGCTCACCGTGATTACCTCGCTCTATGTCGCCCGGGACCGCCCTCAGCGGGAGCCGAGGGCGGAGTCCACCGTCTCCTGAAGCCTCCGGAACTTGCTCGGTGGGCTTCCCAGCACCTTGGAACGGAGTTGCCCCTGCCCGTCGATGACGAAGGTGGTGGGATAGCCCTGGGTGGCGCCGTAGGCCTCCTGGACCTTGTCGTCGCCCAGCAGCTGTCGGTACGGGATCCGGTACTCCCGTACAAAGTCCTGGATCTCCTGGGGCGCCCCCGAGTCCACGACCACGCCCACCACCTCGATCCCCCGCGGCTGGTTCTTCCGCCAGAAAGCGGCGTACTCGGGGATCTCCTGGATGCAGGGCCCGCACCACGTGGCCCAGAAGTCCAGCACCACCACCTTACCCTTCAAGGACGCGAGGCTGACCCTCCCCCCCGCCAGATCGGGCAGGTCAAAGGGGGGGGCGGCGCCCAGCTCGACCTTCGGCGCAGCGGCACAGGTGCTGCTCAGCAGGGCGGCGACGACGAGAACGTGCACCCTCACCTCATCATTATAACGGAGCGGGAACGGCTGGACCCCACCCGCCCGCAGGCCTGCGCGGGATGGCCCCTAGCCCAGCCGAGCCAGGGAAGGGAACAGGCGGGAGAAGTACTGGGAGAGCAGGGTGAGGCGGTCCGTCAGGAGCAGCAGCCCCACCCCCACCAGGAGCGCCCCGGAGACGCACTCGATCGGCCGCATCCAGCCTCGGAGCCGCCGGAAGGCCGTGAAGAAGCCGTTCACGGCCAGCCCGGAGGCAATGAAGGGTATCCCGAGGCCGGCTGCGTAGGCGGAGAGGAGCACGATTCCCTTCAGGACCGTCTCCTCCTGGGAGGCATAGAGGAGGATCGCGCCCAGGATGGGGCCGATGCAGGGTGTCCAGCCGAAAGCGAAGGCGAGGCCCACGACATAGGCACCGAGGAGGCCCAAGGGCCGGTTCTTGACCTCGGCCCGCCTCTCGTAGAGCAGCCAATCGATCTTGAGGAGGCCTGCGGTGTGCAGGCCGAGTACGATCATGACCGCGCCTCCCACTGTACCCAGCGCCCGTTTGTGCTCCTGCAACACGGAGCCGATCAGCGTGGCCGCCGCCCCCAGGGCCACGAAGACGGTGGAAAAACCGAGGACGAAGGCTACGCTCGTGAGCCCTACCCGACGGGCGAGCCCGGCCGGGGCCTCCGCCTGCTTCAGCTCGGCTACGTTCACGCCGCTGATGAAGGACAGGTAGCCGGGCACGATTGGGAGCACGCAGGGGGACAGGAAGGAGATCAAGCCGGCCAGGAAAGCGGTCAGGAGGGAGACGGAGTCGCCGCTCATGGCTCTAGCGCAGCCGCTCCAGCATCAGATTGTCCGAGGCCTTGCGTCCGACCTTGGCCAGGTCAAACCACTTCCCCTCGATCTTCACGCGCACCACGTCCGCCGTGAAATCGTTGTTGGTGCCGCACACGTCGCAGGACGAGAGCAGCCAGGACCCGACCCCATAGATATCGGCCGGGACCTGCAGCTCCTCGAACTGCCGGATGCGGGCGGGGGTGAACCCCCCCGTCACTGCGATCTTGACCTCACGGCAGTACTGTTCGGCGAGCTTGCGGTCGTCCCCCGTGAGGTTCCAGCTCTGCCACTCGTGGTCGATGGCCTCCCGCATGAGGAACACCAGGCGTGGGTTCACCCCGCAGTCCAGCCGTCGGTCCCCCAGGGGGGGGACGGAGATGTCGCGCATGTTGGAAGAGGTGTCGGGACGGACCCCGAACAGCTTGTACTTTCGCGCTTCCTCCGCCCGGCCGCCCTTGACCAGCTCCAAGTAGCGGCGGAACATCGTCCGGATCACCTGCAGCGAGGTCCCCACGCAATCATTGCGGAAGTCCACGAGGGCGATGCGCGGGATGTCCGCGGGCCGGGTGGCCGCGAAAGCCATGGTGGCTTCCGCGGTGTCCCCCAGGAAGCACGCGATGGCGGCGTGGGCCACCGTCCCCCCGCCCGCTCCCCCCCACCAGTCCCCCTGGGCGTCGGTGGAGACGTAGGCAGACAGGCTCTTGCCGTAGTTTTGGTTGAAGAGCTGCACCGCGATTTGGTACGCGTAGCCATCCGCGGCCTGCACCTCGTGGGCGTCGAAGCGGGCGGGGAAGAACAGCACCTGCTTCCCCCGCGCGGCCTGCAGCACCTCATAGACGTTCGTGGCCACCCGGCTCCCCCGCGTCAGGGCCCCCAGGGTGGGGGTCTCGAGGATGGCGAAGTCGCGATAGCGCCCCCGCACCCTCATCACTGGGCTCACGTTCAGCATGTCCCCGTCGAAGGCGGCCTCGGTGCCGTCCTGCACCGCCCAGACCTCCATCTGGTCAAAGGTGCCCACGAACTGGCCGCGGTCGTCGAAGTACCCCGTTCCCTCCTGGAGCATGGCCAGGGCCTTGTCCACGCCCACCGCCACGCAGGAAGGTGCCCGGCGGGGGAACCACTGCATCTCCACCTCGATCGAGCCCACGTCCACGTTGCGGAGGTCCACCTCCAGGTCCGAGAGGTCGGGGGCCGAACCTCCGAAGCGATAGCCCTGGGCAGCCAACTTGGCCAGGGTCTTGGCGATGTTGATGAAGTACTTGTCCGAGTACCAACCCTGCCGCATCCGCTCCACGTCCAGCTTGAAGACGGACGGGGGCAGGCGCCGACGGTCGAACACGCTCATGGGCAGCACTCGAGCGCGGAGCGCTCAAAAGCCGAGGCTCCCGCGCCCCGCCTCAAATGGAGCCGGTCGCCCGACCCGGCGGAACTCCAGCACTCACCAGGACATTATAGGGGAGGGGCGGGCGGGAGCCCGGCGTGGACCCCGCCTCTGCCGTGTGGTCTACTTAGGCCCTTCAGGCCAGACACCATGACGACCCTCGAGGCCGGGATCACGGACGCCGCTTTGTATCGCCGGGGGACGTTCATCGCCGCCTTGGCCCGCGGCCTTTGCTTGGCGCTTTCCCTGGCGGCCGTGCTCTTCCTATGGAGCAGCCCCCAAACCCGACCCCTGCCCGCGCTCGCCGTGGGGCTCGCCTACTGCATTTTCTGGGGGGCCAGTTGGGCGTGGGTACAGCGCCATCCGAGTGGACGCCGATCGCTGAAGGTCATCCACGACGTGCTCGACGCCCTCGCGGTGGGCGCGGGAGCGGCCTTCCTCGGAGGGCTGGAGAGCCCCCTCTGGCTCTTCCTCTACCCCCACGTGGTCGGCGCCTCGGTTCGGGGGGGCCTCGGCTACGCCATGGCCATGGGCCTCCTGGACACCCTCATCGTCTTCGTCCTCACCCTCATGACCCCCCACCAGCCTCTGGGCAACCTGCATGCCCTGACCCTGCTCTTTTGCGCCTTCCTGGGCGGGACCACGAGCTCGTACCTCCACCGGATTCAGGGCCGGCTCAGCGAGGCCAACCGGGAGCTCCAGGCGAAGAACCGTGAGCTGGCGGACACGGCGACGCTGGCCCGCGGGATGCAAGACGACGCCCTCTCCCACCTGGGCCGGGTCACCGAGGCCAAAGCCCGGCTGGAGGAGCTGGACCGCCTGCGCATCCAGTATTTGCGCAATGTAAGCCATGAGTTCCGCACCCCCTTGACCGTGATCCGGGGCTACGCGGAGCACCTCATGACCGAGGGCATTCCCGCGGAAGCCTCGCTGCCGGATCTGATGCGGATCCTCGTCGAGAGCTGCGACCAGCTCATTACCATGGTGGACACGCTCATCGAGGTCAGCCGAATCGAGCAGGGCGGGGGAACGCGGATCCTGGAGCTGAGAGGCCTGGACTTGCGGGAGGTGGCCGCGCTGTCGGTGGAGCCCCTCCGCGGTCTCTCGGAGAAGAAGGGGATCACGCTCGCCCTGGACTTCCCCCGGGAGCCTCTGGCCCTCCAGGGGGACCTCTCCATGCTCCGTCACCTCGTACGCAACCTAGTGGAGAACGCCCTCAAGTACAGCTCCCCGGGGACGCGGGTGGTGGTGCGGTGCCGGGCGGAGACCGAGGAAGCCATGCTCGAAGTGGAGGACGCGGGGGCCGGAATCGCGGCCGAGCACCTCCCCCGAATCTTCGAGAAGTTCTACACCGTCGAGGGCGGCCTCACCCGCCGCCAGGGCGGAGCCGGGGTAGGCCTCTACCTGGCCCGCGAGATCGTCCGCCTCCACGGCGGCCGGATCGACGTCCACAGCCGACCCGGCCGAGGGAGTGTGTTCTTGGTGCGGCTGCCCCGCTGGCCCCCGGGGCCGCGGGCGCAGACCGTGCACGCGTGAGGGCCCGGTGGCCCAGGACGGCCGCCCTCCTCGTCCTGGCCTTGGTGCCCCGCCGTTCCACCCCCGCCCCACCGCCCCCCGACCCCAAGGCCCTCCTGGACCGTCTGGAGGCGGCCTGGGCCGCGAGGGATGTGGCCGGGTACCTCTCGCTCTGGGACCCCGCCCGCGGGGAAGAGCTGGCGCAGGAGAAGGAGCAGGCCACCATCCACTTCAACGCCGAGCAGAGCCTGCTCCAGCTCCAGCGCCCCCCCGTGACGGAGGGGGCGGAGAGCCTGCACGCCGACGCCCAGGTTTTCACCGTCACCGAGCCGCGGGCGCGGGTGGAGCAGTGGCGTCTGCAACTGGAGAAGCGCGAGGCGGGCTGGGTCTTCACCGGCCGGGAAGATCAAGGTCAGGTCGAGGGCCTGGTCCATCTCTCCCTCGACCCTACCGGATACCGTTCCGATGGCTTGACCCTGCACCTGGAGGACTTCGAGCTCAAGATGATCCGGGGGACCCTCTTCATGTCGCCCCCCCTTCTCGGGCCCACCGTGCTCGTTTTCGTGGGGGAGGGAGAAGTCCGCGTCTCGCCCCGCCCGCCCGCGGAGCAGGAGCAGCTCCGGCATTTCTGCGGCCAGCGGGAGCTCAAGGAAAAGGTGAGAGCGGCCTTCGTGCGCCTCCATCCCGCCGGGCTGCACCGCATCCTCGACGCCCCCCAGCTCGAGCTTGACCCGGGGGCGAAGGAGCGCTGGGACGAAGCCCAGCGCTTCTACCGCGATCAGGTCCAGAGAGCCTTCGTCCTCGATACCACCCTTCCCCGGTCCCCCTGGTGGCTCCTCCCCTCCCTGGGGGACGTGGTCGTGACCTTCGCCACCCGCAAGCACGGCACCCTCACTCTGACCAACAGCTCCGGGGATCCCGAGGACATCAGCCTTTTCGACCGGGCGCGGCACCTCCAGATCTGCACGTACCCCTCGGGCGGCCGCAGTACCCGCTACAGCGAGGACGACAACCAGGCGGTGGATATCCTTCACCACGACCTGCGAGTTCGCTTCGATCCCGAGCGCTACGGAATCTCCGCGGAAGACACCGTCCGCCTGCGCGTGCTCGTCCCCACCTCCAACCTCCGTCTGCGGCTGGACGACGCTTTTCAGGTGGCCTCCGTCACCTCGCGGGAGGGGGGCAACCATCTGTTCTTCCGCGTGCGTGACCAAGGGAGCCTGGTCGTATCCCTGGGCCCGTTGTCCGGGGTCCTGGGGGAGGTCGCCCTCACCGTGCGCTACGCGGGCATCCACAACCCCGCCCCCATCGACCAGGAGCTGCTCCAGACCGGGAAGCCCACGGCCGACACCGAGGAGCAGAATGTACGGATTGAGACCGCGGTCGTCTACACGAACCGCACCGCCTGGTACCCCCGAAACAACAACGACAACTACGCCCGGGCCCGGCTCCGATTCGACGTGCCCGTCGGCTTCTCCGTAGTCACGGGGGGAGAGAGGGTCTCGGCGCGGGTGGAGGGAGCCCGCACCCGCCTGGAATACCGCCAGGAGCAGCCGGGCAAGTACATCACCGCCGCCGTGGGGCGGTTCGACGACGTCGGCATGCGACAGGACGGAGACCTGGTCGTCCGCGGGTTCGGGCTCCCCCGCACGCGCGGGATCGCGCGGGAGCTGCTCCCCCTGGCGCAGGACATCCTTCGGTTCTTCGCGGAGGAGTTCGGGCCCTGTCCCTACTCGTTTCTTAACCTGGCCGTCTTGGAGGGCCAGACCCCGGGGGGCCACAGCCCCCCAGGCATGGTCCTCATGCAGGATCGGCCCTCCTTCTTACTCAAGCACGGGCTCCGGGACGACCCCGCGAACTTCAGCGACGTGCCCGGCTTCTTCCTCGCCCACGAGCTGGCCCACCAGTGGTGGGGGCAGGGGGTGGCTGGTCAGAACTACCGCGAACGCTGGCTCTCCGAGGGGGCGGCACAGTACGCGGCCGCCCTGTGGGTGCGGCGGAGCCGGGGCGAGGAAGCCTTCCGCGCCCTGCTCGCGCGAATTGGCCGCTGGGCCCTGCACCACAGCGCTCAAGGCCCCATCAACCTCGGCCACCGATTGGGCCACCTCCAAGGAGATCCGCAGATCTATCGAGCGGTGGTGTACGACAAGGGGGCCTACGTGCTCCACATGCTCCGCGCCATCGTGGGGGACGAAGTCTTCTCGCGGGCCATGCGCCAGTTCCAGGCCCAACACCGCTACGCCAAGGCGGGTACCGACGACCTGCGGGAAGCGCTGGAGACGGCCAGCGGGAAGAACCTGGAGCCTTATTTCCGGGAGTGGGTTTACGGCACCGCGCTCCCGGTGCTGCAGGTGTCCCACCGAACGGAGAAGACGGCGCGGGGATTTCGCACCACCATTGAGGTCCGCCCCCGCAACCTTCCCGGGCCGGTGCCCCTCCAGATCGGCGTCACCCACGAGGGCGGCCGGGAGTCGCTCACGGTCACCTTGTCTCCCGAGGGCGGAAGCTGGACGGTGGAATCGGCGAGCGCCCCGCGCAGGGTGGAAGTCAACAGCGACCTCACCCTGCTCGTGCAGTTGGAGCGGGGCTGAGGGCCGGACGGGAACCTACCGGTAGAAATTCTTCCGGCCTTCGTCCTCGAGATCGGCCACCGACTGCTGGGCCGCCGCCAGCTGCTTCTTGGTGTCGTCGAGCAGACTGAGCAGGGTGGCGCGCCGGCTGGAGTAGACGCCGCCGCTCATGTCGTTGAGGTCCAGCTGGATCTTGTCGATCGTCTCTTGGAGAACAGTCACCTTCTTGTTGGCGGCCTCCACTCTCTTTCTCCAGGCCGCGCTCTGCTCCGCCTTGACCTCGTCCTCCGTCTTTTGCTTCGCGGTGGACTTGCCGGTCTCGCCCGGCTTTGCGGTAGAGCTCCCGCCGGACGCCGTTTCCGTACTGACCGAGCCTCCACCGCCCCCACGCAGGTCGTCGTCCGAGAAGCTCTTGCCCTTCTGGGCGGCCTTCCGCCTCTCTTTTTCCTTGGCCGCGGCCTCGGTCAGGCTCTGCCCGGGAGACGGCGGGGGAACAAGGAGAAGCGCGATCGTCGCTAGGGCCACAGCGTAAAAGACGCGCATGACGACCTCCTACAGAAAACCTTACGGATTATAGCCCAGGGGAGAGCCGGGCGGGATGCGTGTAGTGCCCGGGATCACTTTGGCTGGCGGTGGTCGTTCGGGCGAAGCGGGGTGCCTGAGGACGCCCGTGTGCTATCGTCCTCGTCGGGGGAGGGGAGGCGAGCTACCACCGCCTCACGGGGAGGGGGGCCTCTGGTCGTCGGCCTCGGAGTGGACCTGGTAGAGACCGCCCGCGTGGCGCGGTCTCTCCAGCGTTGGGGGGACCGCCTGGTCCGTAAGCTCATGACCCCCGAGGAAGCGGCGCGCCTCCCGGCGGGTCCGGACCGCGCGCGAGCGTTGGCCCTTGCCATTGCCGGCAAGGAGGCAGCCAGCAAAGCGATCGGCACAGGCTGGAGCCGGGGGGTACGGTGGCGGGACGTGGTGGTGAACCTCGGACCCCCGCCTTCGGTCGACCTCCAGGGCCGAGCGGCAGACGTGGCCCGGAGCCTGGGCGGCAGCGGTCGCACCCGCACCAGCCTGGAGGTCCGCGGCCCCCTCGCCGTCGGTCAGGTCCAGCTGCTCTCGTGACCGGCCCCCCGCCGAACCCCGCCTGGCGGCGCAATCTGTACGTGATGACCGCCACGGTCTTCGTGGTCTACACCGCCTTCGCCTTCGTTCTCCCCTTTCTTCCCCTTTTTGTGCGGGAGCTCGGGGTCCCCGACCGGGAGCGGGCGGCTCTCTGGGCCGGAGTTCTGATCGGAATTGCACCGCTTCTCGCCGGCCTCCTCGCCCCCCTCTGGGGCCGGCTGGCTGACCGCTACGGCCAGAAGCAGATGGCGCTGCGGGCCCTGCTTTCCTACGTCGTCCTTCTTGCCTTGTCGGCCGCGGTCGGCAACGTCTGGGAGCTGTTCCTCTGTCGCGTCGGGATCGGCCTCTTTGGGGGCATCGGCCCCTTGGGGTTGGCCATGGCCACCGCTCTCGCGCCCCGCGAGCAGACGGGCCGGGCGGTGGGTCTGGTCCAGGCGGCCCAGATCCTCTCCGCCGCCTTCGGACCCTTTGCCGGCGGCTTCCTGGCCGACACCATCGGCGTGCGCCGCACCTTCCTGGTCACGGCGATGCTCTGCGCCGTCGCGGTCGGCCTCGTCGCTCTCTACTACCGGAATCCCCCCCTGCCCGCGCCCTCCGGGGTCGATCCCGTGGCCGGCCCCGCGTTCTTCAGCCTCCTCAAGCTGCCGGGCGTGCCCGCCCTCATCTTCGTGCTGTTTCTCGTCAGCTTTGTGGGCCGCTCGTTCACCCCCATCCTGCCGTTGCATCTGGAGCGGCTGGGGGTGCCCGCAGCCCGGCTCGCGTCCTCTACCGGAGCCTTGATCGCGGTCTATTCCCTGGCGGCCGCGCTCTCCGCGACCCTCCTCGGCCGGGCCACGCGCCGGCTCTCTCCCCGCCAGTTGCTCCTGGCCAGCCTCGCCGGCGGCGCCCTGGCCGTGGCGCCCATGGTTATGGTGCCTTCTTTCCGCGGGTTCCTGGTCCTAGCCGTCCTGCTAGGTCTCGCCTCGGGGGGGGCCCTCACCCTCTGCTACACGATGGGCGGCCTCATGGTGCCGGGGGAAGCCAAAGCCACCGCCTTCGGCTTTTTCTCCGGCGCCGCCCTCTTCGGAGGCGCGGTCTCCCCCTCCGTGGCGGGGCTCCTGGCCCACTGGAATCTCCTCGGGATCTATTGGATTGACAGCGCGCTGTTCGCGGCCCTCGCCTTGGGTCTGCTGGGGGGCCTGGGAAGAGTCGGCGCTCCCCCTATATCGCCGGCGCCGCGGGCGTGATCGAGCTGGCCGCGATCACCCGGTTCCGGCCCGCTTGCTTGGCGGCGTAGAGCGCGCGATCCGCGGCGGAGATGAGGGCCTCCGCATTCTGCCCATCCGTGGGCCAGACCGCGGCCCCGAAGCTCGCGGTCAAGGAGATCCTCGCCCCCTCGAACACCAGGCGGTGCTGCTGGATCGCGTCCCGGGCCCGCTCCGCCAGATGAAGGGCACCCGCCTCGTCGGTGCCGGGGAGGATGACCACGAACTCCTCGCCGCCGTAGCGCGCCGCCTGGTCGCCTTTCCGCAGGTGCTGCACGAGGACCCGGGCGGTGCCCCGGAGAGCCGCGTCCCCGGCGGGATGGCCATAGGTGTCGTTGAGCTTCTTGAAGTGGTCGAGGTCGAGCAGGATGAGGGCGAGGCGGCCCCCCTGCCGCTCTTCCCGGGCCAGGGCCTGGACGAGCAACTCGTTGAAGGCCCTCCGGTTGTAGAGGTTGGTGAGCCCGTCCCGGACCGCGAGCTCCTTCTGTTGCTCGCGGTCTCGGATGAGGGAGAGGGTGGCCGCAGCTTGGTTGGCCAGGATCCCGAGCACGCGGTGGGAGGTGGCGTCGAAGGAGCCGCGGGCCCCGGTCAGGATGAGGGCGCCCAGGGTGCGGTTGCGGGCCTTGAGGGGGACAGCCAGGAGGGAGGCCGCCCGGACCGCTCCCTCGTCCAGGACCAATATCGGCATGCGCTCCCCATGGTCCGCCAGGTCGTCGAGGAGGTAGGGATCCTCCGCGCTGCGCAGGACCCAGGCCGCCCACGTGCGCTCGGAGAGCCCCACCTCCCGCTGGGCAAACTCGGTGGCCCAGCCGAAGCACTCCTCCACGACGTACCGGGTCTGCAGCTCGTCGGACATCACCACCGCCGCTCCCTCCAGGGCGACCAGGTGCCGCGCCGAGCGCAGGAGCAGCTCGCGGACCTCGGACTCGTTGCTGATGGTGGCCAGCTTCTGCGAGATTGGGTACACGGCTTTGAACTCCGCGTCCAGCTCCTCGCGGCGGAGCGAGGCCCGGGTGCGAACGATGGCCTCCGCGGCCATCCCCGCGAACGACTCCAGCAGCCCGGGCTCCCCTCCCGTGAAGCACTGGACCTCCAGCCGATCCGCGATGAGCACCCCCGCCACCACCTCCGCCATCCGCACCGGCACCGCCAAGAGGGAGCCGATTCTCACCTCGCCCCGATAGTAGGGGAGAGCCCAGAGCAGCCGCTTGAAGTCGGTGGCGTAGAAAGCCTGACCACGCTCCAAGATGAAGGAGAAGGGGTCGGTGGAAAGGGGGAGGGCGCTGTCCGTCACCAAAGAGGGCGGCCCCTGCGCGGCCCGCAGGTAGGCCACCTCGCGCTCCCGGTCCACGTCGAAGTAGAGAACGGCGTGGGCGCCCAAGGCCTCGTGGGCTACCCGCACCACTCGGGCCAGGGCCTCGTCGAGCTCCACGGCCCGGTCCATCTGACGGGCCCGCCGCCCCTCCTCCGACACCTGGCGGAGGGCGTGGGCGGCGGTGTGGGGGCGCACCGCGGCCGCCCCCGGCTCGAGGTCGTCCAGCTGGTCGATGCCGTGCTTGAGCCGGGCCAGCTCGGCCTGGGTGGCGGAGAGCCGCCGCTTCTCCCCGAGGAGGGCCCGGTTCAGGGCCAGCACCAACGCGGCGTAGCCAAGGCCGGCGGCGGCCGCGGGTCGCCAGACCGCGAAGTGCGTCGTGGCCGCGTCGGCGGCGGTCAGGAGCGTAGCGAGAGCGGCCACGCCCAGGGCCACCGGCAGGGTTTCCGCGACCGCCACCGCGCCCACGAGCAGGACCAGCAGGGGCCACACCGGCCAGCCGAGCGGAGCCAACAGCTGGCCGAGGGCGTCCGTGCAGAGGGTGAGGAAGGCGTAGAAGGCGAGCGGTTCCGACTTGCCGTGGCCGCGCAGGCTGGCCAGGAGCGCGGTGCCCGCGACCCCCAGCCCGAGACCCAGGCTGACGGCCAGCCGGAGCCTTGGGGAGGCGTGGGGCCCCAGGGGGCGCAGGAGGGCCGCCGCCGTCATGATCCCGGCCAGGGCCAAGGCCACTTGGCCCGCCCTCCAGCGCACGCGGATGTCCACGATCGGACCTCCGCTCGGCGTGTCTGGGGACGCGTCCTGCTTCGCTTTCCCGGAAGTCAGGCGCCCGGCTCCGACTCCCGACCGAGCACGAGGGCGTAGGCCAGCAGGTCCTGCTCGGTCAGGCCCAGACGCTCGAGGTGAGAGTAATAGTTGCGGACACCGTCCAGGTGCTGAGAGACCAGGGCCTTCTTCTCCCGGACCCCCTTGACCAGTCGCAGCAGCACCTGCACCAGGCGGGGAGTTATCTGCACCCCCCCCGCCTGCAGCTCATCCTTGTGCCGTTCCAGGATCGCCTCGATGGCCAGGGCCCCCGAGTGCTTCCCGAAGAGGAATCGGAGGTGCCCCCCCACGGACTCCGGCTCGATCACCTGGTAGATGGCGGGGTGGATGGTGATCCCCGCCGTGTGGATGCCGGTCTCGTGGCTGAACACGTTGTGGCCGATGATGGGCTCGCCCGCGGCCACGGGCAGGCCGCTGAACTCCTCCACCTTCCGCCGGAGGGCCCAGAGCATGTCGTAGTGAAACCCGGGAATGGTGATGCCGTACAGTTCCTTCAGGATCATCACCGTGGTGTGGAGGGGGGCGTTTCCCGCCCGCTCCCCGAGGCCGTTCACGGTGCAGGTGGGTACGGTGGCCCCATGGTGGAGGGCGCGCACGGTGTTGTAGGCCCCCAGCCCGAAGTCGTTGTGGAAGTGGACGACCAGGGGCTTGTCGGGGAAGGCGGCCACCAGCCTCGGAATGTAGTAGTCCACACCCTCAGGAGCGAAGAATCCCACCGTGTCCGGGAATGAGTAGCGCGTGCCCCCCGCCCGGTAGCAGGTCCGGGCCAGCTCGATCAAGTAGTTGACGTCGGCGCGCGACCCGTCTTCGCCCCCGAATTCGATCTCCGTTACCCCTCGGTCCCGAGCGTGGGCGATGGCCGCGCAGGCCATCTTGATGTTGGCCTCGCGGTAGAAGGAGACGGGGAGGTCCAGCCACTCCTCCGGCCGCCGGCCCTCGAGCTGGAGCAGGGTCTTGCCGATCTTGTACTTCAGGTGCAGGTCGGAGCCGGAGGTGAAGATGAAAAACGTGCAGTCGGAGGGCCGGGCCCCCATCCTCTTGAGAGTGTCGAGGGTGACGTCGATGTCGCGGGCGTTGGACCGGCACATCACGATGATCTCGAGGTCGGGCCGGATCCGCCCCCTCTTCTTCCCCTCCAGGATCAGCTCCAGCGCCCGCCGCTCGGAGGGAGCGGCGGAGGGGAAGCCCATGTCGATGATGTGGATGCCCGCGTCGGAGAGCATGCCCGCCAGCTCGTACTTCTGCTCGGGAGTGAAGGCAACCCCCGGGGTCTGCTCCCCGTCCCGGAGGGTCGTGTCGTAGAGCCGGATCTCCCCCGCCCGCGGGAACGTGGTCTCGGCGGTGAAGCGCCGGGGAGACGTGATCAACTGGTCCAGGGGTTCGCGCGTTTCCACCATCGTGGCGAGAGACCTCCTAGTTTCGATGATATCAAACCTACCCATCGGTGCTCCCACCGCCCGGAGCATTCGTCCACCCCTGCCCCCTCGCGTCGGTGGGATCCCGCCCGCTAGCCCGCGGCGCCAGTAAATCAGGTGTGGTCGGAGCCGACGGTCCTCCCCGAGGGTGGCACGCCCACCCCTTCGGCCCTGGCCCCCCCACCGTCGCTCCGGGCAGGGCAAAACGCCGGTCCAGGGGCAGGAATTCCGCCCGTCCCCGCGCTCAAGCGCTGAGCTAAAGCCTTTAGAAAGAGGCTTCCTGGTTGGCATATCGCTTGCTCCTTGGGGCGCGAGAGCGGGGGCGCTCCGTGAGGCACCCAGCCACGGGGAGTAGGCGATGCACTTTCGATCTGAGGGTCACCGGCCGGGCAGGCGCCGGCGGACTTTGTGCTCCATTTCAGCGGCGATTCTCGTGGGTATGGCCGGCCCCGCGGGGGCCGGAACCATCAAAGGGCTCGTCACGGTGGAGGCGCCGTCGGCCAAGCAAGGCTCGTCCGAGCTCCACCCCCCCCTCCCCGCGGCCGTGTGGATTGACGGGCCCAGGGCCTCCGCCCTCCCCCCGGAGAGACCGGTACTCTCGCAAAGCAACGTCCAGTTTTCCTCGCCCCTGATCGTCGTCGTGGTCGGCCAGACGGTGGACATGCCCAACGAGGACGACGTGGCCCACAACGTCTACTCTTCCTCTTCGGCCAAGCCGTTCAACCTCGGCATCTACCCCAAGGGCGGGACAAGGCAGGTCACTTTCGATCAGGTGGGCACGGTCGACATCCGCTGCTCGATCCACCGCCGGATGACGGCGAGAATCGTGGTCGTCCCGAACTTCTACTATGCGCTCACCGCGATCGGGAGCCGCTACCAGATTGCGAACGTCCCCGCGGGCGCCTACCGCCTGCATGCCTGGGCGCAGGGCTTTCCGGAGCTCGAGCAGTGGATCAGCGTCCCCCAGAATGGAGACCTCATCCTCGGGCTCTCCTTGGCCAGAGCGCAATGAGCGCGGGAGGGGACGGAGCGGCTACTCCTACTCCGCACGCGTGGCGGATCGGGCGGTGGGCCCTGCTCGCCTGTGTGACCGGCGCCCAGGCACTCGTCCGCCCCGTCGGCTCCAGCGAATCCCCGCCACCGGTGCCGGTCGCAATCACCATCGACATGCTGGATGGGATGACGCGGCTTCCGGGCGACCTGGGTCCGCTTCCGCCCGTCCCGGTTTCCGCGGACAACCCTCAAGACGAAGCCAAGGTCGAATTGGGTCGGAGGCTCTTCTTCGACGCCCGCCTCTCGCGGGACCGCGCCCAGAGCTGTGCGTCCTGTCACGACCCGGAGAAGGGCTTTTCTGATGGGAGGCCGCGCGCGGTGGGATTTGAGGGGAGGCAATTGGCCCGCCGGTCTCCGAGTGTTCTGAACGCCGCGTACAACAACCACCAGTTCTGGGACGGCCGGGCCTCCAGTCTCGAACAGCAAGCCGAGGGTCCGCTGTTGGCGGCGGCGGAGATGAATATGTCCGCAGACCTTCTGGGCGCCCGCCTCGGGGCCATTCCGGAATACAACCGATCGTTTCAAGGCGTCTTTGGGGGGAGCCCGACCCTGAAGAACGCGGCGAGGGCCATCGCCGCCTTCGAGCGAACCCTCATCACCCCCAACGCCCCCTTCGATGCGTATGCCCGCGGCAAGAAGGACGCGCTCACCTTCAACGAGAAGCGTGGCCTGACCCTGTTCATCGGCAAGGCGGCTTGCGTCCAGTGCCACAACGGCCCCACCTTCACGGACAGCCGCTTCCATCGGCTCGGTGTGCAGGGAAGGACCCCGGGCCCCGAGGATGTCCCGCGATTCGCGGTCAGCGGTCACGATCAGGACCGCGGAGCCTTCAAGACGCCAACCCTACGGAATGTTTGCCTGACCGCGCCCTACATGCACGACGGGGCCTTCAAGACTCTCGAGGAGGTCGTTGACTTCTATGATCGTGGGGGCGATTCGGACCCCCAGAAATCACCCCTGATCTTCGAGCTTGGCCTCAGCCAACAGGAGAAGTCTGACCTCATCGCCTTCTTGAGAAGCCTCGCTGGACAGCGACCGGTGGGGTCGACCCCGGGGCGTAGCCGGGATGCGACCACGGCCATCGCACCTGTTCCGCCGGGGATCCGCACCCTCGGCCTCCGCTGATCTCGGTCGCGTTCCCCGAGAGAATGAACGTTCGAGCGGGGGCGGTTCTGGTAGGATACCGCTGTCTTCTTATGGAAAGGCCCCCCATAAGTGCGGTGGGAATTCTGGCGTTTGGGCTCGGAGGCCTGTTCACCCCGGGACTCCGGGCGGCCACGGACAAGCCGACCTGCAAGGTCATCGTCAACGCCGCGAATCCAGAAACAACTATTTCCACCGAGCGGCTGTCGAGCATCTTCTTGAAGAATGTGACCAAGTGGGACAACGGAACTCCCGCGCTGCCCGTGGATCAGTCGCTGACCTCTCCCGCGAGAATAGCCTTCTCGAAAGAAGTGTTCGATCAGCCCGTGGTGGCGATCCAGGCCTACTGGCAGGAAGAGATTGCCAAGGGTCGAGAAGGACCTCCACCGGTGAAGGCCTCGGATCAGGAGGTCACGGCCTTCGTCGCGGAAAACCCCGGAGCCATCGGGTACGTAGCTGCGGCCACGACTCTCCCTGGAAGCACGAAGGTCTTGAAACTCACCCATTAGTTACCCTTCACTCTATTGCAAGCAAAGACGTTACGGTCGGCCTGGATCACTCTCCCCGACGTCGAGGCTCAGAAGAAAAGATGTCTGCCCATGTCGATCTGGCCGGCCGCCGCTCGTCGCAACAGTAGAGGTGGGTTCGCGCGCGGGCGAGACCTTCCGGAAGCCCGGCTCCGAACCCCAAGCCACAAGGAGATGGGACGATGCGATTCATGATCCTGGTCAAGGCCGACAAGAACTCGGAAGCGGGAGTTCTCCCGGAGGAGAAGCTCCTCGCCGAAATGGGCAAGTACAATGAGGACCTTGCGAAAGCAGGGGTGTTGCTCGCGGCGGAGGGGCTACAGGCGAGCTCGAAGGGCGCGCGCGTGAGGTTCTCGGGAACGAAGCGGACCGTGATCGACGGGCCCTTCACGGAGGCGAAAGAGCTAATCGCCGGCTTCTGGCTGATCCAAGTGAGATCCAAGGAAGAAGCGATCGAATGGGTCAAGCGCGCCCCCAATCCCTTCCCCGGCGAGTCCGAGGTTGAGATTCGCCAAGTGTTCGAGGCGTCGGACTTCGGACCCGTGCTCACGCCCGGGCTTAGAGAGGCGGAGGAACGCGTGTCCGCCCAGATGGCGAAAAACGCGAAGCGTTAACCCTGGAGCGCCTCGGGCGCGCCGCTCTAGGCTCGCCCGAGGCGACGACACACACCAAAGTTCGTTACCTTATCCGAAGGAGAAATGGAATGGCGGCAGCGAGCGGAAAGATCGTATGGGTCGGGCGGGTGATCTCGGCTCTGCCGGTTCTCGTCCTTCTCATGAGTGCCTTCATGAAGCTCAAGGGCGGGCCCGAGTTGCGGCAAGGGCTGGCGCATCTGGGTTTGCCGGAGTCGATGATCGTGCCCCTCGCCATTCTGGAAATCTCGTGCACCCTTATCTACGTGATTCCCGCGACGTCGGTCTTGGGTGCCATTCTCCTGGCCGGCTACATGGGGGGCGCGATCTGCACCCATTGGCGGGTGGGCGATCCGTTCTTCGCCCAAATCATGGTGGGACTCTTCGTTTGGCTCGGCCTCTACCTCCGCGAGCCTCGTCTGAAGGCTCTCATCCCGCTGCGGACGCGCTGATTCGGGCGGTCAGGGAGGGGTAGCGCGATCGCTCGGGATGGCTCCGCGAATCCCCGGGGCGTCACCGCGCCTGACTCCGCCTTGCGGTGACGGTTTCAAAATGATGTGATCGGTGGCGGTGACGGCCACCGACGCCCATCGCGCGATCGATGCAGTCTGGAGGATCGAGTCCGCCCGGCTCATTGCCGGCTTGGCGAGGATCGTGCGCGACATCGGCCTCGCCGAGGAGCTCGCCCAAGACGCCCTCGTCGTCGCGCTCGAGCGGTGGCCGGAGTCGGGCGTCCCGGACAACCCGGGGGCCTGGCTCATGGCCACCGCCAAGAATCGCGCCCTTGACCAGCTTCGTCGAAACAAGCGGCTCGCGCGCAAGCACGAGGAGCTGGCTCGGGAGTTCGACTCCCGGCAGGAGCTGGCCGTCGCCGACTTCGAGGTCGCCGTCGACGACGACATGGGCGACGACCTCCTGCGCCTCATGTTTACGGCTTGTCATCCGGTCCTTTCGACGGAGGTGCGCGTCGCCCTCACTCTGCGCCTGCTCGGCGGCCTGACCACCGCGGAGATCGCCCGCGCATTCCTGCTGCCGGAGCCGACCGTCGCCCAGCGCATCGTCCGCGCCAAGCGGACCCTGGCCGCGGCCCGCGTCCCCTTCGAGATCCCCCGGGGGGCAGATCGCGCCGCCCGGCTGTCCTCGGTGCTCGAAGTCATTTACCTCGTCTTCAACGAAGGCTATGCGGCGACCGCCGGCGACGACTGGATGCGACCCGCCCTCTGCGAGGACGCCCTCCGTCTCGGGCGCATCCTGGCCCAGCTCGCTCCCCAGGAGCCGGAGGTCCAAGGCCTCGTCGCCCTGATGGAGATCCAGGCGTCGCGCTCAGCCGCTCGCGTCGGCCCGTCGGGGGAGCCCGTTCTGTTGCTCGATCAAGACCGCGCACGCTGGGATCACGTCCTGATCGGCCGCGGTCTCGCCGCCCTCGAGCGCGCGGAGGCGCTCCGCGGAGCCCCCGGCCCCTACACTCTGCAGGCCGCGATCGCCGCCTGTCACGCTCGGGCCCGTACCCCGGCGGAGACGGACTGGGCGCGCATCGTGGCCCTCTACGATTCGCTCGCCGCGCTCAAGCCGTCCCCGGTTGTGGAGTTGAATCGGGCGGTTGCGGTCGCAATGTCGCTCGGTCCCGCCGCGGGCCTCGCGCGGGTCGATGCCCTCACCTCCGAGCCCTCCCTCGAGAACTACCACCTCCTGCCGAGCGTGCGCGGAGACCTCCTGGCCAAGCTCGGCCGCTTCGACGAGGCCCGGGCGGAGTTCGAGCGGGCGGCATCGCTTACGCGCAATGCCCGCGAGCGCACCCTCCTCCTCGAACGCGCGGCCGCCTGCGCACCCGGATCTCCCCGACTGGCCTGATCGAGGTTCCCCAACGCCGACGGCCGCCGACCGGACGATCCGCTCACCGATAGGGCTAACAAGTATCGCGGGCGAACTCAGACTAGGGGTCCCGCGCCGGGTAGCTCCCTCGGAGCGCGAAGCCAGGGTCTTCGGCCAGGACCTGCTGGGCCGGCGACAAACCATGCTTGAGGGCGCGGTCGAGATGCCATTTTGCTTCTGTGAGCTTGCCGAGGAGCATCTCGCGATGGGGAGTCGCGTCGATATCGTCGAGGCCGACGCGGACACCCCGACAGCATCGCCGATGCCCGATTGACGTCCACCACCGGGGCCGGCGCGGGCTGGACCAGGCCGGGGCGCCGTGATACCGTCCCCGTCACCTCGGAGGGATTGCCCGTGACCATTTCCCGCTGCGCCCCCCCCGCCTCCCTTGTCTTGCTTCTGGCCAGTACCTCGCCGGCCCCTGCCGCCCAGACCATGCGGGCGGAGGTGAACGCCAAGTCCTACGCCATCGCGGCCGGACGCCACTTCGCGGTGGAAGCGGGGATGCGGATGTTCCGCGAAGGTGGCAACGCCTTCGACGCGGGGGTAGCGGCGGTGTTGGCGGCGAGCGTGAGCGAGATCCAGCTTTTCGGGTTCGGGGGCGAGGCCCCGGTCGTGCTCTACGATGCTCGCAGCCGGCGGGTCCTGGTCGTGAACGGCCAGGGAGTGGCCCCCGCCGAGGCCAAACCCGAGGTCTGGGCCGGTCAGCCCTACATTGACTTCCACGGCCCTCGCGCCGCCACCGTGCCCGCGGTGCTGGATTCGGTAACCATCGTCCTCACCCAGTTCGGCACCAAGCGCCTCTCCGAGGTTCTGGCCCCCGCCATCGAACTCGCGGACGGCTTTCCCATGTACGGCATCCTCCATGACGCCCTGGTCCGCGAACGCAAGAACTGCGAGCGCTATCCGTCGACCATGGCCGTTTACTACCCGAAAGGCCGGGTCCCCGAGATCGGCGAGATCTTTCGCCAGCCCGACCTGGCCCGCACGCTGCGCGCCATTGCCTCCGCGGAGGAGGCGGCGTTCAAGCGCTCGAAGGACCGGGCCAAGGCCATGGAGGCGGGACGCGCCGTTTTCTACCAGGGCGACGTCGCCCGGCGGCTGGTGAACGCGACCCGGGAGGGGGGCGGCCTCCTCTCCGCCGAGGACCTCGCCACCTTCCGGGGTCGGGTGGAGCCGCCGGCCAAGGCCACCTACCGGGGCTACGACGTTTACAAGGCCGGCTTCTGGACGCAGGGGCCGGTGATGCTCGAGACCCTCAATCTGCTCTCGGGATTTGACCTCCGGGCCATGGGCTTCCAATCCGCGGACTACCTCCACACGGTGACCGAGGCCATGAAGCTCGCCTTCGATGACCGCGACGCTTACTACGCGGACACCGACTTCGTACCCGTGCCCACCGAGGGGCTGCTCTCTACGGAATACGCGGCGTCGCGGCGAAACCTGATCGATCCCCGGGTGGCCTCGCATGCCCACCGGCCGGGCAGCCCGGGGGGGGCGAACCCGCCCGCCCTGGGGTCCACGCTCACCGGCCCCCCCTCGGGCGCCACCGGCGACACCACGGCCGTCAACGCGGTGGACGCCGCGGGCAACCTCTTCTCCGCAGTGGTCTCCGGGGCCTGGGTGCTGGACGGGGCCTTCATCGCCGGCGACACCGGTGTGCCCCTGTCCCAGCGCATGCAGCAGTTCAGCCTGGACCCCAAGAGCCCGAACGTGGTGGCCCCCAAGAAGCGGCCACGCATCACCCTCACCCCCACCATCCTCCTCAAGGACAACCGACCCTACCTCGCCCTCGCCACGCCCGGGGGCGACAGCCAAGACCAGCAGAACTTGAACGTGCTCCTGGCCCACATCGACTTTGGCCTCCGCATCCAGGAGGCGATCGAGGCGCCCCGCATCAACTCCGAGCACATGCGCCAGTCCTTCCGGGACCATCGAGAGCAGCCCGGGGTGCTCACCATCGAGAGCCGGGTGCCCTGGGATGTGCTGGAGGAGCTGCGCCGGCGCGGCCACGACCTGCGGATCGTGGGCCCCTTCCGCATGCCCACCGCGGTCACGGCGGTGGGAATCGATCCGCAGACGGGCACCCTCTTCGGGGGCGCGGACGTACGGGGAGAGCGGGCCATCGCCGGCTGGTAGATGGACTCTGCTGCCGACCAGGCCATCCGCGACTACCACTCCCTCCTTCGCGACGAGAAGGGCCTGGGTCAGGAGCTGGAGGAGCGCTTCTTCGACCGGATGCGCGACGCCAATCTGACCTTTGGCGGGCGCATGCTCTGCTCGTTCCCGCGGCCGAACTTCGTCTCTCCCGCCGTCTATGACCAGATCCGGGGGGTCTGCCGCGGGATCTTCCGGGCCATCGAAAAGGTGGAGGCCGCGCTCGGGCGCGACCTCTGGGACCGCGTGGATCTCACCGCCGAGGAGCGCGCGCTGGTCGCTCTCGACCCCGGCTACCGACGCTCCTCTCCCACCTCCCGCCTCGACTCCTTCCTCACCACCTCCGCTTACCAGTTCGTGGAGCTGAACGCGGAGACCCCAGCCGGGGCCGGCTACGCGGAGGTCCTGGCCGATGTCTTCCTGGAGCTGCCCATCCTCCGCAAGTTCCAGGAGCGTTACCGGCTCCGCCGCTTTGACACCCAGCAACGGCTGCTCGAGACCCTCCTCGCCTGCTATCGGGAGGCGGGGGGCGGGAAAGAGTGCCCCACCATCGCGATCGTGGACTACGACGATGTGCCCACCCGCACCGAGCACCACATGGCCAGAGAGTTCTTCGCGAGCCGCGGCCATTCCGCGCTCGTGTGTGACCCCCGCCAGCTCACCTATGAGGGAGGAGTCCTGCGGTGGCAGGGTCAAGCCGTGGACATCGTCTACAAGCGGCTCCTCGTCAACGAGCTCCTGGAACGGATCCAGGAGCTCCCCGCCCTGGTCCAGGCCGTGAAAGACCGGGCGGTGATCATGGTCAATCCCTTTCGATGCAAGCCCCTCCACAAGAAGTCGATCTTCGCGGTCCTCACCGACGACGAGCTGCAGCCGCTCTTCACGGACGATGAGCGGGCCGCGATCAAGGCCCACATCCCCTGGACACGGCGCGTGCGCGAGGGGCGGACGCTCCGCCACGGCCAGGCCGTGGATCTTCCTGCTTTCATCCGAGATCAACGGGACCAGCTGGTCATGAAGCCCAACGACGAGTACGGGGGCAAGGGGGTCTTCATCGGCTGGGAGCTCTCGGCCACGGAGTGGGAGGCCGCGCTCGCGGAGGCCCTCAAGTCCTCCTACGTGGTGCAGGACAGGGTGGAGTTGCGGCGGCAGAGCTTCCCCGAGCTGGCCCCGGAGCTTCGATTCCGCGACCTCGTGGTGGACCTGGACCCTTACGTCTTCAACGGCGAGGTCGAGGGTTTCCTGACCCGCCTCTCCGGCACCTCGCTCGCCAACGTGACCTCGGGCGGAGGCCAAGTCCCTTCCTTCCTCGTGGAGCCGAGGTGAGCTCGTGACGGGAGCCCCCGGCCTCAATCAAAAGCGCCCGGTGGGGGCCCTCCAGCTCCTGGCCCTGGGCGTGAATGGCATCGTGGGGGTGGGGATCTTCTTCGCCCCCGCCACCGTCGCCAAGCAGGCTCCCGGGCTGGCCAACGTCCTCGTCTTCGCGTTCACGGGCCTGGCCTTGCTGCCGGTGGCCCTGGCTTTTGCGGTTCTGGGCCGGCGCTTCGACGAGGACGGAGGGCCGGTGGTGTTCGCGCGGGCCGCCTTTGGCGACTTCGCTTCCTTCCTAGTGGGCTGGGTGGCATACGTGAGCGCGTTCCTTTCCGCCTCCGCGGTGATGGTGGGCCTCACGAATGCGACCGCCCCCTCCTTCGGTCTCACGAGCCCGCTCGCCTTGCGCCTCGCCGCCACCGCCCTCGTCACCATCCTCGCCTTGGTCGTGGCCTCCGGAATCTCCATCTCCGCCCGGGTCTGGACGACGCTGACCGTCCTCAAGCTCCTCCCCCTCCTGGCCCTGCTGGCCGTTTTCCTGGCCTTCCGGGGCGCCCCGGCTTCACCCTCGGCGCTTGGAGGCTCCGAGGTCTCCTGGCTGCGCGCCGGCCTGACCGTCATGTTCGCCTACCAGGGCTTCGAGATCGTGCCCGTCATTGCGGGCCAGGTTCGGTCCTCGGCGAAGGCCATACCCGTCGCCACCGTGGGCTCCCTCATCCTGTCCATGGCTCTCTACGTGGGCTTGGTTTGGGTGTGTGTCACGGCCCTTCCCAACCTCGCCGGGGCGGGAGCGCCCCTGGCGGAGGCGGCAGGGGTCTACGGGGGGCCCGACTTCTCGCGGCTGGTCGGCGTGGGTACGAGCGTGTCTGCCCTCGGTATCGCCCTCGGGATGATGGTCACGACCCCACGCTACCTGTCCGCCCTGGCCAGCGGCGAGCGCGTGCTCTTCGACCTCGACCGGCTGGCCCCGAACGGCGTGCCCATGCGGGCCCTGATCGTGACTTGGGCCCTGGTCACGGCCTTCGTCCAGGCCGGAGACCTGGGGGAGCTTTTCGCGCTCTCCAGCATCGCGGTGCTCATGCAGTACGGGGTGACGGCAGCCTCCCTCGTGGTGCTGGCCCGGCGCGGGGACCGCGGTCTCCGGCCCGGACACGCCTGGCTCGCCTTGCCCACGCTGGCCCTGGGCATCGCCCTCGTGGCCTTCGGCGCCACCCTGCGCGAGGTGCTGGTCGCGGGGGGCGCGGTGCTTATGGGCCTCGGTCTCACCCGCCTGGCCCGACCCCGAACCCGTCCGGCCTGAACCCGGTCCCGCCCCAGGATGTCGGGCACCCCATCGGTTACGATGGCGTGATGCTCCGGACTCTCGATTTCAAGGACCATCGGCGCGACCTGGGCGCAAACCGGTACGTCTACGCGGTGGTGTCGCGGCGGGCGCGCGGCCTCTCCATCGGCGTGAACTTGAACCCGGACAAGGTCTGCAACTTCGACTGCCCCTATTGTCAGGTGGACCGCACGACGCCGGGGGGGCCCTCGGCGGTCGGGGTGGAGGACCTCGTGGCCGAGCTGGATGACCTGCTCGAGCGCGTCACGGGCGGTGTCCTCTGGGACGCGGCCCCCTTCGACCGCGTCCTGCCCGCCCTCCGGCGCGTGGCCGACATCGCCTTCGCGGGAGACGGCGAGCCCACCACCCCCCCCGAATTCCCGGAGGCCGCGCGGGCGGTGAGGGTCGCGCGCGACCGTCGGGGGCTCTCTGTCCCCCTCCGCTTGCTCACCAACGCCACCCTCTTCCAGAAAGAGCGCGTCCGTACGGCCCTCGCTCACTTCGACGAGGTCTGGTGCAAGCTGGATGCGGGCACGGAGGGCTACTTCCACCTGGTGGACGGCACGCGCCTCCCCCTGCAAAGGATCCTGGACAACCTGCTCCTCGTGGCCCGGGCGCGCCCGATCGTGATCCAGAGCCTGTTCCTGACCTTTGAGGGGCGGGGGCCGGAGGCGGGGGAGATCGTGGCCTACTGCGATCGGCTGCGCGCGCTCATGGGGGCGGGGGGCCGCATCGATAGGGTGCAGGTCTACACGGTAGCCCGCCGGCCGGCGGACCCCCGGGTGGGCGCCCTTGGCGATGACAGGCTGGAGGAGATCGCGGAGCGCGTGCGCGCCCTCGGCCTGCCCGCCGAGGTCTACGGCGCGGCCTGAGCGGCCCCCACCACGCGCTCGCCGGTCGGCTGCACAGCCCCCCTAGCCGCCGCTCTTCTCGTAGGTGCCCATGAGCTCGACCCGGGCCAGGATGTGGCCCTCCATCGCCTTTTCGAGCTTGGGCTTGGTGGGGCGGACAAGGTCGGGCAGGACCAGATCGAGTGCGTAGAGCTTGTGGAAGTACCGGTGACGGCCGACGGGCGGGCAGGGCCCGCCGTAGCCGGTCCGTCCCCAGTCGTTGACCCCCTCCCGCGTTCCGCCCGGGAGGTCCCCTGGCCGCACCCCCTCCGGCAGACCGGTGGCCCCGGGGGGCAGGTTGTAGAGGATCCAGTGCACCCAGGTCATCTTCGGGGCGCGGGGATCGGGGGCGTCCGGGTCGTCGACGACGAGGGCGAGGCTCCTGGCATCGGGGGGCACCCCCGACCAAACCAGGCGCGGTGAAGCGTCCTTGCCCTCGCACGTGAAGCGAGACGGGATGGAGCCCCCGGGGGCGAAGCTGGGGGAGGTCAGAGACAGGGTCATGGCCGCACCTCCTCCTCCTCAATACCTCGGGGAGGAGAGTGCCTGCAAGCACCTCCCCGCCGCAGCTCTTCATGACCGGTCCGAGCCCGGCTGATACAATCACGAAGAGCCTTCCCGCCATGCCCAACCGGTTCACGCTCGGGATCGAAGAGGAGTTCCAGATCATCGACCCCGGGACGCGCCTGCTGAAGAGCCACATCGAGGAAATGCTGGCCGCGGGGGCCCATCTGGGGGAACAGATCAAGCCCGAGCTCCACAAGAGCGTGGTCGAAGTGGGGACTCCGGTCTGCGCGGACATCCACGAGGCGGCGGAGGCGGTGCGGAGGCTGCGGCGCGCCTTGGTGTCGATGGCAGAGGGGAGCGGCACCCGCATCGTGGCCGCAGGCACCCATCCCATCAGCCATTGGAAGGACCAGGAGATCACGGACCGCGTCCGCTACAAGGACATCGTGAACGAGATGGAAGACCTGGCCCGGGCCAACCTGATCTTCGGCCTCCACGTACACGTGGGGGTAGAGGACCGGGAGATGCAGATCCAGATCCTGAACGCGGCCCGAGCCTTCCTCCCGCACCTCCTGGCCCTCTCTGTGAACTCCCCCTTCTGGTGCGGCCGCAAGACGGGGGTGAAGTCGGTCCGCAGCACCATCTTCAAGCGTTTCCCCCGCACTGAAATCCCCGACTACATGTACTCCTGGGACGACTACGCGAAGTACGTGGAGCTTCTGGTGCGCACCAACTGCATCGACGACGGAAAGAAGATCTGGTGGGACCTCCGGCCCCACGCCTACTTCAAGACCCTGGAGTTCCGTATCTGCGACATCCCCTGCCGGGCGGAGGAGACCATAGCCATCGCCGCCCTCATCCAGGCCCTGGTGGCCAAGCTTCATCGCCTCTTCGAATCCAACCTGGGCACTCGCAACTATCACCGGGCGATCATCATGGAGAACAAGTTCCGGGCCCTCAAGAATGGCCTGGACGGCAGCCTGATCGACTTCGGGCTGAAACAAGAGGCCCCCACCCGTGGTCTCATCCTGGAGATCCTGGACTTCGTGGACGACGTGGTGGACGGGCTCGGGTCCCGGGAGCAGATCCACCAGCTCCGGCGCTGGGCCACGGAGGGAGACACGGGGGCCGACCGCCAGCTCGCCGCCTTCGCGCGCACGGGTGATCTGCGCGCCGTGGTGGATCTGTTGGTGGACGAGACCAAGAGGGGCCTGTAGACTGGGGCTCCATGGGTGAGCCCTAAAGCGTGCCCCTCTCCTGTCTCCACAAGATCCAGTACGGCCAGCAGTCTTGCGTCAGCGAATGTCCGGCCAGCGCGCCCGGCGGCGTGTTCAGCTACGTCCGGGTGGAGCGGCCCGAGGACGTCCCCCCGCCCGGTGATTCCACGATCGACGTGCCCATCCTGGACATGAACCGTGGCTGGCCGAACCTGGGCCACGACTCCATCGTGCACGCGCTGATCGACGCGGCTTGCGACCTCATGGCCCCGCTCGCGGGCACGGGGCTCAGAGTTCGGGCCCTCTCCTATGACGTGCGGGGCCACCGCATGGTGCCCGCGCCGCCGGGGGACCGGTTTCGCCTCTACGTGGGGACGGGCGGGCCGGGCCATCTCGACCCCCGGCAGAACGACGGGGTGGCGTACGGGAGTCAGGGGATCCGCGAGGATCCAGGATGGGAGGAGCCGACCTTCCGCCTCTTCGACGCCATCCGCGCCCACGAGGAGGCGGCCCTCCTCGGGGTCTGCCACACGTTCGGCGTGATGTGCCGATGGTCGGGGGCGGCGCAGCCGGTGCTGCGGGGCCCGGAGAAGGGCAAGTGCACGGGCATCCTCGAGAACGTGCTCAGCCCCGAGGCCCGCCAACACCCCTGGTTCCGGCGCTTCGCGGGCGAGCTACCCGACGGCCGGAGGCTGCGGGTGGCCGAGAACCGGCTCTTCGACCTGATCCCCGAGGGGAGCGGCTTCCCGGCCGGGATCCTGCCCATCGGCTACGAGGCGCTGGGGGTGGGGGGTCCGGTGGGCGAGGCTCTGACCATGCTGGAGTTCGCGCGCGATCGCGCGGGGATCCTGCCGCGGATCTTCGCCGTCAACCACCACCCCGAGATCGTGGACCGCTTCCGCCAGATGATGATCCTGAACCAGAAGCGGGAGCGGGGGGAGGTCACGAACGAGTGGTACCAGGAACGTTTGGAGATCCTGACCCGAACCTATCCGGACGAGAACAGCGACCAGCGGCTCCACGTGACCTCGGATTACACCCTCCTCGCCCCCTTGCGCTTCCATCTCTTCCGCCATGTCCGGCGGCGGGCGGAGGCCCTGGGGTTGGGCGTAGACGTGCGCGAAGAGAACGTCCTCGAAACCCTGGACCGGGCCGCGGTGGGCTCCCCGGGGGCCGTCCCCAGCGCCGACCCCTTCTGAGGGGAGGCCTTGCTTCCCAAGCCTCCATTCGCGAAAGACCTCACTCTCGAGCAGGAGATGGCTCAGTTTGAGAGGGTGCAGCCACGCCTCCAGGAGGTCTGGAACGCCCTCACCATGCGGGAGGAGGAGCCCCACACCTCGGTGGTGGTGCCCTCCCTGACCCTCGACCAGAGCGAGCTCCAGAAGCTGCCGGGGGCGAGCTTCTACGAGGAGCGACTGCTCTTCCTCCTCATCCGCCTCCGCAACCCCCGCGCCCGCATGGTGTACGTGACCTCCCAGCCCGTACACCCCATGATCCTCGAGTACTACCTGCAGTTCCTGGCCGGAATCCCCGCCAGCCACGCCCGCTCCCGTCTGACCCTCCTCTGTGCGGACGACGCCTCCCCGCGCTCCCTCACCGAAAAGATCCTGGAGCGCCCGCGCTTGATCGAGCGGATCCGGGCCGGCATCGTGGATGCTTCCCGGGCTTACCTGACCGTCTTCAATTCCACTCCCCACGAGCGGAAGCTGGCCGTCCTCCTGGGCATCCCCCTCAACGGGGCGGACCCCCGGCTCTCCCACCTGGGTACCAAGTCCGGGAGCCGAAAGGTTTTCCGGGAGGCCGGGGTGGACCTGCCCCTGGGCGTCGAGGACCTCCACCACCCGAAGGAGGTCGAGGAGGCGCTGCTCGAGCTGCGCGCACGCCGGCCGGGCCTGACCAAGGCCGTCATCAAGCTGAACGACAGCTTCTCCGGGGAGGGGAACGCGATCTTGCGCTACCCGGAAGGGGGCGGGCCGGACGCGATCCGGGGGGCCCTGCGCCAGGTCGAATTCTCCGTGGCCACCGAGACCCCCGAGGCTTACTTCGAGAAGTTCTCCCGCATGGGGGGGATCGTGGAGGAGTTCTTGGAGGGGACGCACAAGGCCTCTCCCAGCACCCAGCTCCGGGTCAGTCCGGCCTGCGAGGTCACCACCATCTCCACCCACGACCAGATCCTGGGCGGCCCCAGCGGTCAGGTTTTCCTGGGCTGCCGTTTCCCCGCCGCCGAGTCGTATCGCCTGGCCATCCAGGAGGCCGGACTCCGAATCGGTGCTGTGCTCTGCGGGCACGGGGTGGTGAGCCGCCTGGGGGTGGACTTCATGGTCTGCCGCGAGCGTCCCCAGGACGCTTGGAAGGTCTTCGCCCTCGAGATCAACCTGCGCATGGGAGGCACCACCCATCCCTACCTCGCCCTGCAATTCCTGACCGGGGGAGCCCTCGACCCGGGCACCGGGCTCTTCTTTTCCCCCTCCGGCCAGGCCAAGTACTACCGCGCCACCGACAACCTCCAATCCGAGTCCTACCGCGGCCTGCTCCCCGAGGACCTGGTGGAGATCCTCACCATCAACAAGCTCCACTACAGCCACGGGAGCGAGTCCGGCGTGCTCTTCCACCTGATCGGGGCCCTCTCGGAGTACGGGAAGCTGGGCATGACCGCCATCGCCAACAGTCCCGAGGAGGTGGACGACCTCTACGCGCGCACGCTGGCGGTGCTGGACCGCGAGGCCGCCCACGGTCGGTAGCGCGCCCTCGCGCGCGAAGGGCCCCCCCGAGCTGCCTAGCGGCCCAGGAGCCGGCGGGCTTCTGCGCGGGCTTCCTCCGGGCTTGTGACCGCCCCGTCCAGCTGCCGCTCGTAGACGGCGCGGAGGATCCGCCCCACCTCGGGCCCCGGGGCCAGCCCGAGCGCGAGGAGGTCGCGGCCGCGCAGGAGCGGCTCCGGGGGACGCGAGGCCACGCCGAGGGCGCGCACCCTCTCCCGGAACCACTCCATGGCCAGGGGCGGGAAGTGTCCGGGAGCGCGACCGAGGCAGTCCGCCCGCGCCACCCGGTAGAGGAGCTCGGGCTCGCATTTCCGGGCCAGCCGGCGGATCGCGCCGTCGGAGACGCGCTCCCGCTCCTTGTAGAGCTCGCCGGGTTTCAAGTGGTGCGCCACCAGGCCCAAGACCTGAGACCGCACGTCATACCCCAGCCAGGTGTGGATGCTCCAACGGTCGAGGAGGCTCAGGGTCGGGGGCAAGCCCGCCTCCTCATGCCCGCGGGAGCGGATCCGCCCCTCCTCGAGCCTGGTGGTGGCCGGCTTGCCCAGGTCGTGGCAGAGCGCGCCCAGCATCACGGCCAGGGCCCGCGGCCGGTCCAGATCGATGATGATGGCCGCCGCCTCGTCCACCACCTGCAGGGTGTGCGCCCAGACGTCACCCTCCGGGTGCCATTCTGGATCCTGTTGGGTGTCACCAAGGGGCACAAGCTCCGGGGCCACCGCCCTCAGCATCCCCCAAGCGTGCAGCAGGTGGAGACCGCGGGAGGGGTGGCGGGCCTGCAGCAGCAGCTTCTCGAACTCGCCGAAGATCCTCTCCGGGGGCAGCTCGGCGAGGGGCATGGCCGAGCAAAGGCCCGCGGTGGCGGGATCCACCTCGAGTTCGAAGCGCGCCGCCAACTGGACCGCCCGTAGCGCGCGGAGGGGGTCGTCGCCGAAGGTCTTTGGGTCCACCGCGCGCAGGCGCCGGGCCGCGAGGTCGGCGCGGCCTCCATGGGGATCGAGCACCTCCCCCGATAAGGGATCCCAGAGCAGCGCGTTGATCGTGAAGTCCCGGCGCCGGGAGGCCTCCTCGACCGAGAGTCCGGGGTCGCCCATGACCGCGATCCCCCGGTGCCCTGGCCCCACCTTGGAATCACGGCGGGGAATCGAGACGTCCACCGCGGCCTCCAGT